>JBDHQG010000526.1:0-3664 GCA_039806925.1 Limisphaerales bacterium | reverse complement strand
CTGCCGCTCTACGTCGCCGAGAAGTACAACTGTGAAGTCGGACGCGTCCGCCAGGACTGCGCATTGGACAACGGCCTGTGCTTCTGGGTGGCGGGCGATCAGCTCCTCAAGGGCGCGGCGCTCAACGCGGTGCAGATCGCGGAAGTGTTGCTGAAGTAACGGCGACGGTCCGAGTCTTTCCCTTACTGTCTCGGCTGACACTCGTTGTCAGCGACGGTTCCTTGAGCGGACTCCGGGAGCTGGCCGCGAGCCACCAAATCATGCAGGTCGCGGCGGATGGTTTTCCGATCCACGCCAAACTCGTCGGATAGTTGAGAAATGTTCGGTTTGTCCGTGGCGCCGCGAAATCGTCGGATGAGTTCGAGCTGGCGGGCCAGGCGTTCGGTGAAGAGCCGTTCGCGGTCGCCGGATTCAATCTTCTCCGCGTCCTCCAGCGAGCGCAGGGCGGCGACGGTCTCGGCGAAGCCACATTCGTTGAGCGCGCGTTCGACGGTCTTCTCCAGCTCATCGATGTCCACCGGCTTTTCGATGACGTAATGCGCCGAGCGCGGGCCGCTCAACGCCGTCAGTTGCGCGCGGACGTCGAGTGTTCCGGAAATCATGATGATGGGAACATGCGCGGCGGCCTGCTTGAGCCGCGACAAAAACTCGAGCCCAATCTCGCCGTTCTGAAGAACGTTATCGAGCAGGATGAGATCGGGAACCTGTCCCTTGATGCTCGCCAGCGCGGCCGTGGCGTTGCCCACACAGGTGAGCCGGTACCCGGCCAGCGCCTGGGTGTAGAGACGAATCTGTTGCGGGTCGTCCTCGACCACCAGGATGGATGCGGCGAATAACGGGTTCATCACAAAGGTTCGGAGGCGATATTGTCAGGGCCATCGCGCTTCCGGGAAGTGGGCAAGCGGCGCCCACCGGGGTCTCCACCAGCCGCCGGCAGCAACATTCGAAACGCGGTGCCCTTTCCTTCAACAGTCGTAACATCCAGCCCCCAGCCGTCGTCACGGGCGATCGCGTACACCATGGAGAGCCCCAATCCAGTCCCGCGCTGAGCTCCGGCGGTCTTGGTCGTGAAGAACGGCTCAAAGATCCGCGAAAGAACGGCCGGAGGAATCCCGGGACCGCTATCCGCCACCACGAGTTCAACGGAATTGCCGGTGGATTGCAGCTGAAGCACCGAAGCACTCGAACGAGACGCGGGCCGCGCCGAAATGGAGAGCGTTCCTGAGCCTTTCATCGCTTCGCTGGCATTGACGATCAAATTGAGCAGCACCTGTTCAAGCCGCGTCGGCGAGCCAACGATCGCCGGAGTCTCCGGATCGATCTGCACATTCAGGATCAGACCGCTTAGGAACTGCCGCGACAACAGCCCGACCGTGTCACCGACCACCTTCGCCACTGCGAACTCCTCCACGGCCTCAGCCGGACGCCGGCTGTAACCAAGCATTGAATTCACGATCGCCTTGCCCTGTTGCACCGCCTGCTCGATGGCCTCGAGGTTTTCCTTCGTCACGCCTTCGGATTTCACCGCCCGTTTCACGAGCTGGTTCGACATGCGGATGATGGAGAGCAGATTGTTAAAGTCGTGCGCCACGCCGGCCGCGAGCGTGCCGAGCGCTTCCATCTTGCGGCTTTGAAAGAGCGCGTCCTGAGCTTGTGTGAGTTTGTGTTGCTGCTGAGCGGCCAGCGACTCGGCGTCAGTATACGCCCTAAGCGCGCGGCGCTGATGAAAGAATAAAAACACCCCGGCGCCAATTGCGAGAAAGGCGCCCGCGCCAACAGCCACCGCCGGCGCCGACGATACTTTCGCGGGAGGAACCACCGGCGAAGAGTGTGCAGCGTGCGAGCTCGTTCCGACGACGTTGGTCGTCAAACGAGTCTCGGCCTCGGCCACCCGGTGGCTGGTTTCCCAATCAAGCCCGAGCTTCGCGAGTTCAGCGCGCATCACTGGAATATCCCATTCGACCAGGTCTCCGTCTTGCAGCAAGACACGCAAGAATCGGCCGTCTGGACTAAATGCAAGGCTGCGTCCACCAATCGGGCTGCCTGACGGCGGAGTAAAGGTCGCGAGCAGCCGCAATGTTCGGGCCTCAAAAAGATGAACCTCGAATCTGTTTGTATTCATCGCCAACCAACGTCCATCAGGGCTGAATGTCAGCTGCGTATCTGAGCCCATTACTTCGTCGGTCGGCGCATTTACATTCCAATTCCAACCATTCGTCTCATTCCGCATGGCGACCGAAATTCTTTCTGTGGAAGCGGCCGCAAGCAGCCGTCCGTCAGGGCAAAACGCCGTATTGAAACGCCAACCAATTCGCTCCGGATAGGACGAAACCATCAGCGGGACCAAATACGATTCGCCGTTATGAAACTGCGTCAACATCCAGTCACCGCCTGTCGAAACGCTGGCGTAATGCGCATACAAGTTGCGGACCCAACGAACCGGCTTCTCTCCGGCGAGGTCCAGGAATGCGACACCCTCAGCACAAGCCGACACGGCCAGTGTCCGTCCATCTCGGTTCAACGAAATTGAGTTCAACCATTCATCCGGACCCGGCTTCAACTTGTGCCGGAAAATCTCCACTCCGTCTCGCGGTTCTCTGGAGCTGAATCCGGCCTTTGTCCACGCACTGAAATCATGTCGAAACACACCAACAGGAGAACATGTCAGAAGCAGGTTGCTGTTCCCGAGAAACACCGGTGAACGTCCGACGACTCTTGCGAACTCGCGCCCAGTCTCCGCATGCCACAGCCGCGTGAAGCCGATGTAGTCAGTCGCCACATAACTTCCGTCGTCACTGAACGTCGCTTCTGCGGCAGGGATGCCAATTCGTTCCGTCCGCAGCACTGTCCGGAAACCGGTGGGTGTGAGCAATCGCGCCTTGCCCCGTCGGTGCGAGGCCCCCGCTTCAGCGATGATCTCGCCAGTGGCCGAACGTTGCTGCTGAATGACGATCCTCGGATCGGCCAGCAACCGTCGTCCGCTTTGCACATCCCACACGGAAGAGAATGTGTCCCAACCCCACGACAACAAAAGAGAACCATTGTCGCTGAACGTGAGCTTGACGACGCGGCTTGAATGCCCGTCAAACCGCCTGAACAGGTTGGAAACACCTGCAGGACTCCAAATGACGAGCTCGCCTTTGGTCCCGCCAATTGCCGCCCGTGTTCCATCTGGATGCCATGCGATGACGCTCGGCTCGAATTCCGTTTTAACCCTGCTCAATTCATTCAGCCCGGACGCCGACAGCACCTTAACGCCGCCCTGGCTCAGGACCGCGAGCGGGCTTGAGTCCGGGCCGGACACCGAGCTCTCAGGAGTTGGGAGTCGGCCAACAGATTCGCTGGACGCCAAATCGAAAAACGTCAGGCCACTCCGCTCGTAAAGGGCGAGAACTCGGCTGTCGGGCGAGAAGAAGGGCCGGTCGTAGCCTTGTGAACTGACGGTCAAATTTGAAACCACCAGCGATCCGTCGGCAATCCGCCACGCCATCACCCGCGAGTTGGTCCGCTTGAAAACGCCAGCCAGATAACGCCCGTCTGGACTAAGACCACCAGTTCACGAAGAAAGCCGGTCGGCACCGGAAACGAATGCACTACTTTCCCCGACTTCGACTCGTAGATCTTCAAGTCACCGCTTCCCTCACCAATTGCATATCGTTCAAAC
>JBDHQG010000525.1:0-3664 GCA_039806925.1 Limisphaerales bacterium | reverse complement strand
CCGTTTCGCCGGCGCGAAACCGATCCGCCGCGCGATTGCCGGCGTCGTGATGGACCTGTCCGAGCGTGCGGCTGCTGGTGCGAACGGTGACGGTTCCTCCCGCCGGCGTGGCGTGGATCGCGTTCGTGAGAACGTTGACGAACACCTGCTTCATCTTGTTCCGGTCGATCCAGACCGGCGGCAAATCCGCGGCCAGCTCGCGCACCAGCTTCAGCCCGGCCTCGTTCAATGAATGCCGGACCAGCCCCACCGACTGCTCCAGCACCGCGCTCAAATCCTCGGCGTGCGTGTCGAGCGCGTGCGGCACGGAAAAATCGAGCAACCCCATGATGATGCCGTCGGCGCGCTTGATGGCATCGGTCATGTCCGCAAGGATCAGCGCCACATTTTCATCCGACGACTTCAGGCTTTGCGCGAGGTAATCGGTGCCCATGCGCAGGATGCCCAGCGGGTTCTTCACTTCATGCGCCACGCCGGCGGCCAGACGCCCGATGGACTGCATCTTCTCGGCCTGAATGAGCTGAAACTGCGCGGACTTCAGCTCCTCGTGCGATTGCTGAAGCTCGGTGAGCGTGCGCTGCAGCTCGTCCTTGTGCTGCGCCAGTTCCTCGTTGGCATGGCGCAGCGCCTCCTCGGACAGCTTGCGCTCCGTGATGTCCCGGCTGATGCCGACCAGTCCGGTCACCTTCCCGTCCTTGTTACGAATCGGCACCTTCGTGGTCACATGCCAGCGCTTGTTGCCGAGATGATCCTCCACCAGCTCCTCGCGATTCAGCAGTGCAAAGCCAGACTGAATCACGCGCACATCATCATCCGAGAACCGGCTGACCGCCTCCGGCGGAAAAAAATCCGCCACGCGCTTCCCGACGACCTGGCTTTCCGCGTCCGCGCCCAGCCAGCGCCGGTGCGCGATGTTGTCGAGCAGGTACCGGCCTTCCGTGTCCTTGACGTAGATGTAATCGGGAAGGTTGTCGATGAGCGAGCGCAGCAGGCCCCGCTCGGCGTCGAGATGCTCCTCGATGCGCTTGATCTCGGTGATGTCGCGGCTGATGCCGAAGTTGCCGATGATCCTCCCCTGCCGGTTCCGCAGCGGAAGCTTCGAGGTCAGCGCCCAGGTCACGCCGCCGTCCGGCAACACTTCGCGTTCAATTTTGCCGAGGATCGGCTCGCCGCTCCGCATCACCTGCTCCTCGTCGCGCACCGCGATTTCAGCGTGCTCGGCGGAAAAAAAATCGCGGTCCGTCTTGCCCATCGCCTCGCGCGGATGCCCGATCTTGAACTGCCTCGCCACGGCCTTGCTGATGCGCGTGAAGCGGCTCTCGAGATCCTTGAAGTAAATCCGGTCCGGCAGGTTGTCCATCAGCGTGTGCAGCAAATCCCGCTCATGGGCCAGGGCCTCCTCCGCGCGTTTGCGCTCGATGGCGTAGCGCATCGCATGGACCAGCAGGCGCGTGTCCACGAACGCCTTGACGAGGTAATCCTGCGCGCCCTCCTGCACCGTCTCGATGGCGTGCTTCTCGTCATCGAGACCGCTCATCACGATGATCGGAACCTCCGGCGCGGCGGCGTGGGCGCGCTTGAAGGTTTCCGCCATCGGGCTGTCGGGCAGGGAAAGATCGAGCAGCACCAGGTCAATGCCGCCCAGGGCAAGCCGCGTGAGGCCGTCAGCGAGCGAAGTGACGTGTTCGAGCTCGAATGGCGCGCCGGCGGGGTCCGCGAGATACTCGCGCATGAGGCGCGCGTCGCCCGGATTATCCTCGATGAGGAGCACCTTATGTTTCGCGGTGTGACGTGTCGCTTTCACTTCGGGCTGCAGGGAGTGTGGTTGGCCGCGACGGAAATTCAACTGGGAACTTGGTCTCCGCGCCGGCGGGCGCAACGCCGGCGGACGTAAATCCGTTCGCCGCCGGGCTTGCCAGCAACGGGGCGGCGCATTAAAGATCGCGAACGTGGAGTCCGATGGAAGGACTGTCGGATCGCGGGAGAAACCAATCGCCCGCCGGGTAAAACTAGGGACGCAACAATGGCGAATCGTCGGAATTTCAGAAGGCATCGCGGGCTCTCGGAACAGGCGGAAACCTCAACCGCTGAACCGGACTCGATTGAGAGTGGCGGCGCCGGATTGTTTGAAGACGCGGCGGCGGCGTTGAAGCGGGATGACGTCGCGCCTGCCGCGCGAGCCGACAAGGTTGCCCGCGCCCGGGAATTGATCGCCAGCCCCGACTACCCTCCGCAGGAAGTTCTCCAATCCGTCGCCGGGCTGCTTGCCAGGCATCTTGGCCCGGACGACGAGCAGGAGGACTAGAGCGAGTCCAGCAGCTGGCGGACGACGCGCAGGAGCTCCTGATTCTCGAATGGCTTCTGAAGAAACACGACGCGCTCCAACTCGCCCAGCCTCCCATCCGCCTCTTGTAGACCGCCGCTGAGCAGAATGGCCGGGACTCTGGGATTGATCTCACGAATCCGCAACAACGCCTCGTGGCCGTTCAGCCTGGGCATGTGCAGATCCATCAGCACGAGACCGATGGAGCCCGCGTGGGCCGCGTACTTTTCCACGGCCTCCCCGCCATCGGCGGCCTCAATGATCCGGTATCCGCGGTACGCCAGCACCGCCTTGGTGACCATGCGGACGAGTTCCTCGTCGTCCACCACCAGAATCTGTTCATTGCCCGCGAGAGCATTCGTCTCGATGGCCGGCGCCTGGGCGCGCTTGGGTGGCGGCCCGGCGGCCCGGGGCAAAAAGATCGAAAAGACGGAACCCCGTCCGATCTGGCTTTCCACCTCCATCCAGCCGGAGTGCTCGGCGACCATTGCGGAGACGATGGAGAGCCCAAGGCCGGGGCCGCGGCTCAAGTCCTTCGTCGTGTAATACGGCTCAAAAATCCGGGCGAGCACCTCGGGCGACATTCCAAGGCCGGTGTCGCGGACGCTCAACCGGACAAACTCGCCCGCCCGGCGCGAGCCAACGGCTTCCGCCGGAGTGAAGCGAACATTGTCCGTGCTGAAGGTAATCGCTCCGCCCTTGGGCATCGCATCCCGCGCATTCACGCCGAGGTTCAACAACGCCTGCATCATCTGGCCGGAGTCCGCCGTCACCAGCCAGGGCTTCTCCGCGGATGACGCCGCTTGCACGGACACCTTGGGATCGATGCTGCGCCGGAGCATGAAGACGATCTGATCGATCACGCCGGTGAGTTCGATTGGTTCCAGGACCGGCTTGCTCTGCCGGCTGAACGCTTGCAGCCGGCCGACCAGCTCGGCACCCCGCCGGGCGCCCGTTTGCGCGTGGACCAGATGTTCCCGCAGCGCCGCCGGGAACCCGGGCGAATAGAGCGCCAGGTCGATTTGGGAGATGACCGCGGCCAGGACGTTGTTGAAATCATGGGCGATGCCGCTGGCCAGCGAGCCGAGCGCCTGCGTCTTCCGGGCCTCGTACACCGCCTTCTCCATCTGCTGCTGGAAGGTGACATCGCGCATCACCGCCGTGGCCAGCTTCCGCCCGCCGGCGATTGACTGCGAGACGGTGGCTTCCATCGGGATGGCATCGCCGCCGCCGAAGCGCGCGCAGGAGAAGCGCCGGATGGACCGGGACGGCTGGCCAAATGCCGCGGCACCGTCCATGCGCAGGTGTTCGACGACCTCGGCGATGCGGGGATAACGCGAC
>JBDHQG010000524.1:0-3665 GCA_039806925.1 Limisphaerales bacterium | reverse complement strand
CCCGACGGCCTGTTCAAGAACCGCGGCATGGGCCCCTACTCCTACCAGAACGGCGGCGACTGGTGCTGGTTTGGCGGGCGGATGATCCAGCAGCTCATCCATCACGATTTCATCCGGGAGGCGTATGACGAGCTCAAGCCGATGGTCGCCCGCGTGAAGAAGCACGGCTTTCACGAATGGTGGTCGCTGGACAACCAGCCGCGCGGCTCGAAACAATTCCGGGGCTCCGCCGGAGTCCTGGGCAGGGCCATCCTCGATCTCCGCCAATGGGCCGGACGCGCGCGCGGGAACGGAACATCCGCCCCCGGCGGCGCTTCGGCAACGCCTGCGGAAAAGATCAAAACGCTTCCCGGTTTCAAGGTCGAGCTGCTCTACGCTCCCGCGAAAACCAACGAAGGTTCCTGGGTCAGTCTCTGTGCAGACCCGAAGGGCCGGCTCTACGCCAGCGGCCAGTATGACGAGGGACTTTTCCGCATCACGCCGCCTTCCGCCGGAGAGAACGCCGCGGCCACACGAGTCGAGAAGCTGCCCGTCCAGCTCAGCAGCGCGCAGGGTTTGTGCTGGGCGTTCGACAGTCTCTACGCGCTCGTGACGAAAAACGCGAAGACGCCGAGCGGCCTCTACCGCGTGCGCGACACGAACGGCGATGATCTGCCCGACAAGGTGGAACTTCTCCGTGCCTTGGAAGGCGGCGGCGACCACGGCTGGCACTCCGTTCTGCCCACGCCGGACGGCCAGGCGCTGTGCGTCGTTGCCGGCAACAACACGACGGCACCGAAGCTGTCGGCGTCGCGCGTGCCGCCGCATTGGAGCGAGGATCATTTGCTGCCGCGCCTGCCGGATGCGGGCGGCCACATGAAGGGCGTGCTGGCACCGGGCGGCACGCTGTATCGGGTCAGCCCCGACGGACGCGACTGGGAGATGCTCGCGTCCGGCTTCCGCAACACCTACGACGCGGCGTTCCATCGCGATGGCGAACTGTTCACCTACGACGCGGACATGGAATGGGACATGGGCACGCCCTGGTACCGGCCCACGCGGATTTGCCTCGCGGCCAGCGGCGCGGAATTCGGCTGGCGCAACGGCGCGGGGAAATGGCCGGCCTACCAGCCCGACAGCCTGCCCGGCGTGCTCGATGTCGGTCCCGGCTCGCCGACGGGCGTGACCTTTGGTTACGGCGCGAAATTTCCCGCGCGTTATCGCGAGGCGCTGTTCGCGGCGGACTGGACGTTCGGCCGGATCTACGCGGTGCATCTGCGACCGGAGGGCGCGGCGTATCGCGGCGAGAGCGAAGTGCTTGTTTCCGGCGTGCCGTTGCCGGTGGTGGACCTGCTGGTGCATCCGGTGGACGGCGCGCTTTATTTCATCACCGGCGGCTGGCGGATTCAGACCGGGCTCTATCGGGTGACCTACACCGGCGGCGCGGAGAAGGAGCCGCCCGCCGCGGCCGATCCCGGAGCCGGGCTGCGCGCCGCGCGGCGGAGGCTGGAATCATTTCACGGACGGCGCGATCCCGCCGCGATCGAAGCGGCGTGGCCGTATCTCGGACACGATGATCGCTTTCTGGGCTTCGCCGCCCGCGTCGCGCTGGAATGGCAGGAGCCCGCCGCGTGGCGCGAGCGCGCGCTAACGGAGAACGATCCGGCCACGGCGCTAAACGCATTGCTGGCCCTGTTGCGCGTGAGCGCCAGGGACGAATTTCACCGCCAGCCGGCGGACGCGAAGCCGGATGCCGGCCTTCAATCCGCCGTTCTGGAATCGCTCGCGAAGTTCGATTGGAAGCAGCTGCCGCAGGCGCGACGCTTGGCCCTGCTTCGCGCCTACACACTTTGCTTTACGCGGCTGGGAGCGCCGGACGAGACGGCCCGCGCGCGTTTGCTGGCCCGGATGGAATCGTGGTTTCCATCAGGCGACCGCGCCCTGAACAGCGAGCTGTGCCAGCTGCTCGTCTATCTGCAATCCCCGCGCGTGGCGGCTGACGCGCTCGCGCTCGTTCACGCCGCGCCAACGCAGGAGGAACAGCTCGACTACATCAAGTCGCTGCGGATGCTGCGCGCCGGCTGGACGCCCGGGCTGCGCCGCGATTACTTCGCGTGGTTCAACCGCGCGGCGGGTTACCGCGGCGGCGCGAGCTTCGCGGGGTTTCTCAAGATGATCAAAACGGACGCGCTCGCCGGGCTTTCGGAATCCGACAAGCTCGAGATGAAGGACGTGCTCCACGCGCCGCCGCCCGCCTCGCCGATGGCCGCTCTGAGCGTCGCCTTGACCGGTCGCACGAATTCAACCGACTGGACGCTGTCCATGCTCGCGCCCGCGCTGGATCGCGGCCTGGCGGGGCGCGATCTCGAACGCGGCCGGCGGATGTTCGGAGCGGCGGGCTGTTTCCAATGCCATCGGTTCGCGGGTGAGGGCGGCGCGGTGGGACCGGACCTCACGCAGGTCGCCGGGCGGTTCAGCCCCCGCGAATTGCTCGAAGCGATCATCGAGCCGGGCAAGACCGTGAGCGATCTCTACGGCAACGTGGTGATCACCCGTCGCAACGGCGAGGCGCTCACCGGCCGCATCGTATATCATGTCCACGACGACACGGTGATGGTCAGCCCGAACATGTTTAATCCGGCCGAGACGGTGCGCGTGGAACGGAAGGACGTGGTGAGCATCGAGCCCTCGCCGGTTTCACCCATGCCGGACGGGCTGCTGTCCCTGCTGAACGAGGGCGAAGTGCTGGACCTGCTGTCGTTCCTGATGAGCGGCGCGGAGCCGCCTGGTTCCGCCCGCAGCGGAGCCCGGTGATGGGCGCGCGGAGCGGCGCGCTCTACCATCACTGGACCGCGAGCCGTCCCGGCTCGCAGCGCGTGGCCCGGGCGACGATCCGTGCAGACTTCCGCGATGCCGGTGCGCTCCACCCGCTGCGACCGGGGACCGGTCGCGGTCCGTGCGGTTGGCGATACGCCCTTTGGCGTGCTTGACCGCGGTCGAGGGCGGCTGCGTTCTCCGAATTTTCCACGGCATCGTCCTGGCTGAGAGAGTTGACCCAGGTCAAAGCACGTTCACTCTGGCACCGGTCTTCCTGAACACGAGCCCGACACCGCGGCGTCGAAATCGAAAATGAACATGCGTAGAAAGGATATTCTCCACGGCTGGAAAATCGCCGCGTGCGGTCTGGCCATCGCGCAAGCCGTGTCGGGGGCCGACCGCGTCCTGCTCGACCGGCAGTTCGACCTCAAGAACATCAGGGGCCAGGATGCGACTGTTTCGGAGTCCACGACGGCGGGCGGGCGAACGTTCCGCGTCGTCACCGGCACGCGCCAGCCGTGGCCGGGCGTCACGCTTCGCGCGCCGAAGGCTTGGGATTTGTCGGAGAACGCGGCCGTCTCGGTGACGCTGCGGAACGTCGGCGACAACGACGTGCGGGTGAACTGTCGCGTGGATAATCCGGGCGCGGACGGCACGAAGAATTGCGTCACTGATTCGCTCGCGCTCGCGCCGGGCAAGACCGGCGTGCTCAAGGTCGCGCTCAAGCGCGCGGGCGACGGCAGGCTCGTCGGGAAACTGTTCGGGATGCGCGGCTATCCCGTCGCGCCGGGCGGGCCGGGCACGGTGGACGCGAAGAACATCACGCAGCTTCTCCTCTTCGTGAACAAGCCGGCGGCCAGCCACGCTTT
>JBDHQG010000523.1:0-3667 GCA_039806925.1 Limisphaerales bacterium | reverse complement strand
TCGGGATCGCGGACTCTCCCACCCTTCTGCGCCCGAGGACGGGCGCACTCCGTCACCTCATTTTCAGACAGGCTCTGACGGTGTCAGGCCGTGCCCGGCACCAAGACGCTCTTCGCGGCCTTCCAGCTCGCGGTCGTGGCCAGCGCTTCGTTCGCCTGATCCAGCGTGAAACGGTGCGAGACCATTTCGGCGAACGGGAACTGCATTTGCGTGGCGCGCAAAAATTCCAGCGCCATGCGGAGGTGACGCGGTTCATACGACCACGATCCGACGACCGTCAGCTGCTTGCGCGTGACGACGTGCGGATTCCACGAGACGGGTCCGGCGTCGCAGTAATGGCCGAGCACGAGATACTTTCCGCCGTCGCGGCACATCTCCATGCCTTCGCCAATCGCCGCGGGCGAGCCGACGCATTCCAGGACGACATCCGCGCCGCGGCCGCCGGTCAATGCGCGCACGGCCGCGACGCGATCCGCCGGCGTCTTCACCTCGTCGATGTCGATGACGTGGTCCGCGCCGAAGCGAGCGGCCATCTCCAGGCGATGCTTCGGCGCGCCGAGCACGATGACCTGGCCCGCGCCCGCGCTCTTCGCCACGGCCAGCGCCGCGATGCCGACCGGTCCCGCGCCCTGAACGACGACGTTGTCGCGCCAGGCGATGCCCGTGCGCTCCACGCCGTGAATGGCGGTGTTCAACGCGCAGCCGGCGCCAATGACGGCCTCGGTGGGAAGATCATCCGGGATTCGGAAGAGATTCACGCGCGGCTTGAGGTAGTGATACTCCGCGTAGCCGCCGAGGAAATGGGGCGCCTGATCGCAGCGATAACCGATGCCATAGGCGCGCCGATGCGGACAGCGCGTCGGCTGATGTTTCTCGCGGCAGTAATAACATTCCCCGCAGGAGGTCGAGGAAGTCCATGTGACCCGGTCTCCCACCTTCAACGGCAGGCCGGCCCAGTCCTTTTCCAGGCCATCGCCGAGCTGCTCGATGCGCCCGACCGTTTCGTGCCCGAGAATCACCGGCAACGCAATCGGCAGCTCGCCCTTCCAGAGATGCACGTCCGTGCCGCAAATGCCCGCCATGATCGTGCGCACCAGCGCGGCGCCGGGCTCGGGCCGGGCTGGAATTGGATACTGCCGCAACTGCAGCGGCGCCTGGAACTGTTCGAGCACGGAGGCTTTGCCTGTCAACATCGCGCCAGTCTAGGAAGCGCCGCGCCCCTGTAAACCAGGAAGGAGCGCCGCCTGAATTCCGTCCGCAGATTGACACTCTGCCGAACGCTTCATTACGCTGCCGCCTGAAATCCAAAAAAACATCATGCGCCATCCATCGCCTCGGGCCATCATGCGGCTCCTGTTCCCGACCGTCGCCGCCTTGACGCTCCTCTCCGTCACCGGTTGCGGCGACAAGCCCGCTTCAAACTCCGGCGCGCCAACTCCGGCGCCTGCCGTCGGCAAACCCGTGGTCGCCATGCTGCCGAAGCTGATCAACATCGATTACTTCGACGCGTGCAAACGCGGCGCGCAAAAGGCGGCGGACGAGGTGGGCGTGACCTTGATCTTCGACGGCCCGACGGAGCCGAGCGGCGCGGAGCAGAACAAGTTCATCGACACCTGGATTCGCCAGAAGGTCAGCGCGATCTGCATCGCGCCGAACCAGCCCAAGACCATCCAGCGCTTCGTGGAGAAGGCCCGGGCGGCGGGCATCAAGGTTCTCACCTGGGACAGCGACGCGACGGAAAGCGGCCGCGATCTCTTCGTGAACCAGGTCGATGAAAAGACGCTCGGCGACACGCTCATGGACGATCTCGCGAAGCAGATGGGAGAGGAAGGCGAGTGGGCGATTGCCATCGCGAGTCTCGACGCCGCGAACCTGAACACCTGGCGTCGTCACGCGGAGGCCCGCGCCCGGGAGAAATATCCGAAGCTCAGGCTCGTCGCCACCGAAGTGACAAAGGAAGACGAAAATTTCGCCCGCCAGAAAGTCGAGACGCTGCTCAATGCCTACCCGAATCTGAAGGGCATCATCGCGTTTGACTCGAACTCCGTTCCCGGCGCGAGCGAGGCCGTGAAACGCGCCGGCAAGGTCGGCAAGGTCGCGGTCACCGGCAATTCCACGCCGAACAAGATGCGTCCCTACCTCAAGGAAGGCGTTCTCCAGTCGTTCTACCTGTGGGATCCGCGCGCGCTCGGCAGCCTGACCGTCCGGCTCGCGAAACATCTCGTCGACGGCAGGCCGGTCACCGACGGCATGAATGTGCCCGGCCACGGAAAAATCTCCCTCAGCAAGCAGGACGGAAAGACAGTCATCATGGCCGAGCCCGTCCGCTTCACGAAGGAGAACATCGATCAGCTCGACTTCGGCATCTGACCCCCCGCGTCCAGACACATCCGGCTTTTCGGGTGAAGGTGTGATCCACGACGTTCAACGCGAGGTGTGACCATAAAATCATTGTCTTCCGGCGGCTTCGCCGTAGTTTCGTCGCAGCGATGACGAAGACATTTGCGGAACTCGGTTTTCCCGGACGGTTGATCGCCGTCGAAGGATTGGATGGCTCCGGCAAGTCGACCCAGATTTATCTGCTCAAACGCTGGCTGGAACTGCAGGGGCTCAAGGTGTTTTTCAGCGAGTGGAATTCCTCGGACCTCGTCAAATCCGCGACCAGCAAGGGCAAGAAGCGCGAGCTGTTGAGCCCGACGACGTTCAGCCTGATTCACGCGACGGATTTCGCCGATCGTTACGAGCGCCAGCTCGTGCCGCTGCTCCGGGCGGGCTACCTGGTGTTGTGTGACCGCTACATTTTCACGGCGTTCGCGCGCGACACGGTGCGGGGGTGCCCGCCGGAATGGGTGCGGGGCATCTACCAGTTTGCGGCGCTGCCGGACCTGACGTTCTTTTTCAAGGCGGACCTGGAAATTTCCCTGACCCGCATTCTCGACGGGCGCCCGCAGCTGAAATATTTCGAGGCCGGAATGGATCTGCGATTGTCGAATGATCCGTACGAAAGTTTCCGCATTTTTCAGGGACGCATCCTGGAGCAGTACCTGGCGATGAGCGCGGAGTTCAATTTTCTGGTGATGGATGCCAACCAGCCAATCGAGGGGCAGCAGGGCATCGTGCGTGAGCTGATCGCGTCGAAGATCGATCTGTCCGCCTTCAGCACGGAGACGAGTCATACGGCGCTTGGCGCGCCGGGGCGCGTGGCGAGGCCGGCGTCCGCCCCCCACTGAATTTTCATCCGATGGAAAAACGACCGAAGAACAACGCACGCCGCGCCAGCGGGCCGATTGTCATCCCGCAGCGGACGGCGCGGCGGTTTTATGGCCACGGCCTGCCCAAGGTGGATCTCAAGCGGCTCGCGGGAAGATTGATCGTGGTGGAGGGCGCGGATGGCTCGGGGCGGTCCACGCAAATCGAGATGCTGATGCGCTGGCTGGAGGGCGCCGGGCACGCCACGGTGCAGGTGGGGTTGAAGCGTTCCACGCTGGTGAGCGAGGAGCTGGACCAGGCCAAGAAGGGGAACATCCTGAGCCGGACCACGCTGAGCCTGTTTTACGCGACTGATTTTGCGGACCAGCTGGAGAACTCGATTCTTCCGGCGTTGAAGGCGGGCTTCATCGTCCTCGCGGATCGCTACATCTACACGCTCATGGCGCGTGACCTGGTG
>JBDHQG010000522.1:0-3669 GCA_039806925.1 Limisphaerales bacterium | reverse complement strand
TCAAGGGTGCGTTGCCCACAGCCCGGACCGCGACCGGTCCCCGGTCGCAGCGGGTGGAGGCGGAGAGAGTCGCGGCGGGATTCGAGAGATTCCTTTCGTGGCGACACGCTGCGAGCCGGGACGGCTCGCGCTCCGACGTTGTGACGGCATTTGGGCAGCAGGCCCTCAAGATGCGCCCGGCGGCCCGCCGCCAATTGCAGCGGAGGTTTCAGAAACCGATGGAATGCCCGGCTTACAGGCGCAACGGCGCGCTCCAGCGTTCATCCTGCCAGGCGCGCGCCGTCAGCGCGCCACCTGCGGGAACGTTCACCGGCGAGCCGTACAGACTGGACTTGGACGACGGCTGCCCGCCGGGGGCGCGCGGGTCCGAGCCATCCAGCGTGACGTAGATTCGCGCTGCCGCGGAAGCGAGCGTCACGCTCCGGCCGCCGTTCCCCTGCCCCGCTGCGATGGTTCCTTGCCGTGCCGCGACGAATTGCCGGTCCACCCAGGCCATGCGCTGCGAGATGAAACCTTTCATGTAGCCGATCTCGTCCTCGTAGGTTTTGCCGACAAACGTATTCGGCCAGATGCGCCGGCTGAGAATCGGCCAGCGCTGGAAATTCCGCACGCGCGCCTCGCCAAGGTCCGCCACGAGGGCGTCAATGCGCGCGTTGAGGTTCGACAGGCTGAAGACGGTCGCCCGCACCTCCGCCAGCCGGTCCACGTAGCGTTGACCGAAATCCGGATCTTCAAACAGCCGGCGATAATACGAGTACTGCTGGTCATCCAGCTGCGGCCAGTACCAATGCTCGGCGATCTGTCCCTGCTTTCCGTTCGCGTTTCCGTAGCTGAGGTTCCAATCCCAGATCGGCTCCATCTTGATCTTCCCGCCGCGATCCTTCTGGAAAAAGGTGCTGAACCGGAAGCCGTCGATGTTCTTCGTCAGCTCCACGATCAGGTGGTGATCGATGAACGAGCCGACATCGATGTAGGCGGCGTAGCCCTTCACCGGATCCTTGAAATTCGGACCGTAAAGCACCCGCTCAAATTCGTTCAGGTGCCGCTGGAGCCACGCCTTTTGCGCCGGCGTGATCTCGTCGTCCTTCGGCTCGACGTAAAAAAACTCGTTGCCCTGGCCGGTGCGGAACGTCTCGTCGCGCCCCCGGTTGAAGCCCTGATCGAATTGTCCGAAATTTTGCACCCGCACCTGGCCATCCACCCGGCGCGGCGGCTGCACCTGGAAACGGAACTGTTCCTCCACCGCTCCATCCTCTCCACGACGCATCCGGCGCCCGCCTCCGGTGGGCGGCATGAAGCCGTTTGGATCCGCCGGGAAACCGCCGGGGCCGCTTTGAAAACTTCGCGAACCGCCGCCGCCCCCGAAGTTTGGCCGCCCCTCCACCGTCGGCGTCGTGTCACCATGATCATCCCAGTGATCCTTCTTGAAGACATAGCCACCGGTGATGGCCGGCTCGGCGTGGTCTCCCGGCGACAGCTTGGCGATGTCCACGCGGCCCTTGCCCCGCTTGATCTTTTCCTCCAGCACATACACGCCCATGTAATGCCGCCGGCTCATGCGGCCGCCGACTTGATTCAAAAACAGCTCCACGAATTTCGTGCGCGACGCGTAGCGCCCCATCTGCCGCGCCAGGTCATACGTCAGCACATCGCGCAGCAGCGTCTTGTCCGGATAGGGCGCGTAGAGCACCCAATCGCTGTCGGCCGGGAAACCAAGAATCGAAACGGAACGCGACTGTCCGGCCTCATCGCGCGTCTTCAAGGAAAAGGAGCGCTTCAAGTACCGCAGCGACGAGTGCCCGCGCAGGTTCAAGTCCCCGCGCCCTTCAAAATCCGCGCCGCCGGTGATTGCCGACTGGCCGGCCTTTTCATCGATCACGCGAACCGAACCCTTGACCTTCGTGTCGCGCAAAACCTCCTTCCCAAACGTGTTCAAGATCACAATGGGCAGATTGCTCGTGAAACTCTCCAGCTCCTTGTCGATGATGGTGTACGTCTGCGAGATGGCCGGGCCCGGCTTTCCGGCATCAAAAACGCGGGCGCGCACCAGGGTGGTTCCCGTCAACCGCAGCTCTCCGGGAACTGGCTCCGACTTCTCCGTCGGGTCACTGCCATCGAGCGTGTAGCGAACCACGCCGCCCGCCGCGCCCTCAACCTTGACCTGAATCGACCCGGCAAAAACTCCTCCATCAGGGGAAAACTTGGGCAACGGGCCGTCCGGCTTCTCCGCTTTCGGCGCCGCCGCCGGACAACACGTCACCAAAAAACTCCAAATCGTCGCCAGCACAACGATTTGCCGGATGGTTTGAGAACGCTCGGGCATGGCCCGATTTAACGCAGATTCACCACGGTCCCTCCACAGAAAACTTTCGGAACTTCGCCGGCAAACCGCCCTCCGGCTTCGACAAAGTTTGTCGCGCAAACCTCGTTGGCAAACCTGCTGCTAAGCAGCTTGAGTCACATGTATCGACTCAGGCCTTCGCAGAACAATCGAACGCTTCAAGACGCCTTCCCCGAAGGAGCGCGCAGGGTCAATCCGTTCACCTGCTCATCCCTGCCGATTCCATTCAGCCCGATTCCTCCGACCCTAAACCGATCCGTTCTCATCATGAAATCCATCCACCCCACCGACAAAACCCGCCGTCATCCATCCGCCGCCAAATCGACCAGCGGCCGCGCAGACGGCCAGCTCTTCCTCGGCCACAAAGTCCTCGGCGAACTCCGCATCCTCATGCGCCTGGCCACCCCGAACGGCCCGGCAACGAATGGGAACACCGACAGCCACGGACGCTCCTACTGAGCGAATGAAACAGGGACAACCCCGCGTCCCGCAACACGCATTCCAGCCCGGCCAGATGTCTCAACTCTGGCCGGGCCGTCTCGTTTCCAGACACAGTGGCGCGACATCCTGCCTGACCCCGCCTGCAAAGCGGTGGACGATGGGAAAGAGGATTCGCTGAGCCAAACCGTCTGGCGTTCGCGTGTGTGAACTCCTGGATGGCTGGAAGCGCTGTCCTACAGGGCGGCAGTCCTCGGCACGCGATTTCCTGCTGCATCGTCCCGGCTCTAGTTCGCGCCGAACTTGATCCAGCCCACGGCCCCACCGAGCCAGACCAGGGCGTAAGCCACTCCCGCCGTGGCCGGGATGGTCAGAATCCACGCCCAGACAATGCGCTCGATGACTTTGAGCTTGAGCGCGCTGAAGCGCTTGGCGCAGCCAACGCCCATGATGCTCGTGGTGATCGCGTGCGTGGTGGAAACAGGCATGCCCATCGTGCCGGTCACCGCCAGCACGCTGGCGGCGGTGGTTTCCGCGGCAAAGCCGTGGACTGGCTGGAGCTTCACCATCTTGTGACCCAGGGTCTTGATGATGCGCCAGCCGCCGGCCGCGGTGCCCGCCGCCATCGTCAACGCGCAGACAACCACGACCCAGTTGGGGATGCCCTGGCTCTTCACGTCAGCGGGATTGGGCATGTAGCCAAATTGAAGGAAGGAGGGCAGCCAGCTCACAAGGTGATCGCCCAGCGTGAGGGACAGCGGATTGGATCCTTCGCTGGTCACGAGAAAGTGCGCCCAGTCCGGCACGTTCGCGAAGAGGCCCTTGCTGGTGGCCGCCACCAGTGCCAGCGTGATGATGCCCATGCACTTGGTGGCGTCGTTCATGCCGTG
>JBDHQG010000521.1:0-3688 GCA_039806925.1 Limisphaerales bacterium | reverse complement strand
CAACACCTTGACCTCATTCACCGCGCGCACCGCCATCGTCCGCCGGTCATCCGCCGGCAGCCGGTCCCCGGCCACCTTCGCCGTCACGGAATGGAAACCCGACTCGCGCAACTTTCCAAACAACGTCACGCCCTTCGCCGCGCCCGCCGGCAGCGCATCAATCGTGATCTCGTCGCCGGCCGCCTCGCCATCCACGCTCAAGCCGACGCGCGTATTGCGAGCCTCCTCCCTGCCGTGATTGGTCACCTTCACCTCGAACCGCAGCGCCTGCCCCACCGCGCTGAGCCCGCTCGCCAGCCGCAAGTCGCTCACCGCGAGATTTCGTTCCTCGTGCTCATTCACCAGGATGACCGTGGTCTTGATCTCGCTCCTCGTCCGCTCCAGCGCGCGCTGAATCTCCGTGAGCTGACGCCATCCCGTCGCCTGCCCGTCCGTCACTAGATAAATTTCCTTCCGCAGCGCGATGCGATCCTTGAGCGTGTCGATGGCCCTGCCCAGCGCCGGAAAAATGTCCGTCGCCCGATCCGTCAACACAGCTTCGCGCACCGCCTTGCGCGCGAGGTTCAGATCAAACGTCGGCTCGGGAATCACCGCCTGCACCACGTCGCTCGCCAGCAACACCGCCGTCGCGCTGCCGGACGGGAGCGAATCAACCACCTGCTCCGCGGCCCGGCGCGCCTTGTCGAAGCGCGTCGCCGTGCCATCGCTCATCCCCATGCTCATCGAGTTGTCGAGCACGACCACGCCCGTCACCTTCGACTGGCCGAACACAGCGGAAGCATCCGAGAGAATCGCCGGCCGCGCCAGCGCCAGCGCCAGCAACGCCAGCAGCAGACAGCGCAGCGCGAGCAGAATCATGTCCTCGATCCGCATCCGGCGCTGGTTCTGCTCGATGGCGTTTTGCAGGAAACGCATCGCCGCCCACGTCACCTTGCGGAACTTCCGCCGGTTCAAGAGATGGATGATGATCGGCACCGACACCGCCGCCAGCCCCGCAAGCATGATGGGATTCAGGAAACTCATCCCGGCAAACGAAACCAGAACGGCACGGCGCGAATCATTGCGTTTGTCATCACCGGCGAGTCTACCGGCCAGGCCACCGATTGGAAACCAAGATTGCCGTCACCGTCACCCGCAAGCGTCACTCATGTCACCACTGGATCCAGTGATCATAAATGTTGTAGCGTTGGATCTGCGACAATTTGGCCAGAGTGCCGAACTCCCTGCGACCACAAGTCGGCCCAAAATATGACGCAAAATAAAATCCGCTGCGGCTGACAGAGCAGATTCTCACGGCTGCGCCCGCTCACCCACCCGGACAAACCGGGCGGCGGATGCTGCTCGCGGCGTCCATATCGCCTCGAATCTTCCTGGCGCCGGCTCGGTCACGATCACCGGTTCAATGTGCCACTGCCGGAGGTCGGTGCTCGTCTCCACCACGTATCTTCCACCCGCACGCCCCACCCAGCGCACGACAAGCGGCTGGCTCGAAGCCGCAGAAATGATTCCGCCCGCCGGGTTCTGTTGAACCGGGGCGATCTCCTCAATGCGCGGCCTCGACTCCGCCACCGGCACGAACGCCACGACACCCGCCGGCGGAACAAAGACCGCCTCCTGCACGACCACCGAACCACCATTTCCCGTGCCGTTGCCCCCGGCACCCAGGGCCGTCACATTCGCAACCGGGAATGTTGTGACGTTCTCATGGTAGATTGCCACACGCCCGCCGCCACCACCTCCACCCTGTCCTCCGCCTAAACCGCCATTGGCGCGGATTTCACCCGCCCCGGTCCAGTTGCGCGTGGCAACTTTGATCGCACCGCCGCTGCCGCCGCCGGCATAACTTCCGCCATTCATGCCACCGGCCAGCACGCGGCCGTCCAGCACGAAGTTCGCGGCGACAACATGGATCACGCCGCCGCCGCTTCCAGCCACGTCGCTGTCGGATCCGCCGCCGCTGCCAGGCTCGTTCGGATCTTGGGCAGTGCCGTACGGGAGATTCACCGATCCGCCCGCCGTTCCAAATCCACCGCTGCCGCCGTAACCGCCGCCATTGCGACGCGTGCTGCCGCCAGTGGTCGTGTTGCCCGCCGTGCGACCGTCATTGCCGCCATTGCCGCCATTTCGCGCGCCGAGATACCCCAGGCCGCCCGCATCGATCCGGCTCAACGCATCCACCGACAACAGATCGTCGGCCGTGATTTCGAGCCCAAACTCCGACGTGATCGTCGCAGGCGGATGCGACAGAATGCCGCCCGTCGCGATCCCAATGTTCACCGCATGCAAGCGACCACGTCGCACTGTCTGCGCCTTGTCGGCATCGAACACCTGAACCTTTGCACCGCCGCGAATGACAACGGCACCGACCGCCAGCTCCGCCGAATAGGTTCCATCAGAACCTGCCGCAGTCAGCAGGCTGCCATCAGCCGGATCCGTCGTAATCGAATTCGTGGAGTTCTCGACCACCCGGAAGGTGACCGGACTAAACGCGCCCAGCTTCAATCGCAGTCCGATCAGACTGCCCGGATCGAACGAGGCATTGGTATCCGTCAGGATATTCGCGGCCAGCGCCGAATGCGAACGGCCCGACAGCGACAACAATGGAGTGAACGCAACGGGCGCATTCGTCCCGAACGCATCGACCACCAGTTGCTCCAGCGTGCCGGCGGCTCCGCGCACGTAAATCGTTCCCGGCGTCCCCTCGCGAATCCCCGAGCGACCGCCGACCGCCTGAAGCTGCGTGGCAAAATCAAACAGGCCGACTGTAGTGTAATACACCGCGATGCGGCCGCCGCCGCCGCCGCCGGGCTGGCCCGAGCCGGTGCTCCCGCCGTTGGCCTGGATGCTCCCGCCGCCGCCCAGCGTCCCCGCCGTGATCTTGATGCCGCCGCCGCTGCCGCCTCCTCCGTAGCTGCTGCCAGGCCCGCCATTGGCCAGGATCTGACCCTCCAGCCTCAGCGTGCCCACGTTCAACCGCAGCAGCCCGCCGCCGTTGCCCGCTGGATCACTGTCGCTGCCGCCGCCGCTGCCCAACTCGTTCGGATCCCGATACGACCCATACACCGCGTTGGCAAACGCCTCCGCGCTCCCAAACCCGCCCAGCCCGCCGTAGCTCCCGCCGTTGCGACGGTAGCTTCCGCCCACCGTCGTGTTCCCCAACGTCCGACCTGTCTGGTTCGCGAAGTTTGCTCCGCTCAACCCGCCCAAATAACCCCGCCCGCTCACATCTACCCGGCTGTTCGTCGAGATTGTCAGCGTGCCCGCCGTGATCAACAGCCGGTGCTCGCCCGTCAGGTCTGCTCCCGGATGCGTCAGCACCGCGCCGTTGGTCAACACCAACGTCGCCACGTTGATGTTCGTCGCCGACACCAGCGCGTTGTCCAAAATCAAATGCTCATCGCCCTGCGTCGCCGGCAGCGGCGTCTCCCGCCCGTTGCCTCGCACCACAACCGCCGGCGCCTCGCCATCCCGCTGCATATAAATCGTCCCCGACGCGCCGTTGCGCGAAGCCCCCGTGTCGCCGCCCTCCACGCTCAACTGCGCGAAGTCGAAATTCTGCGCCGCGCCGTAATACACCGCGATGCGGCCGCCGCCGCCGCCGCCGGGCTGGCCCGAGCCGGTGCTCCCGCCGTTGGCCTGGATGCTCCCGCCGCCGCCCAGCGTCCCCGCCGTGATCTTGATGCCGCCG
>JBDHQG010000020.1:0-15953 GCA_039806925.1 Limisphaerales bacterium | reverse complement strand
AGCCCCCGCCCTCACCGGCCCCGGCGGCACGCGCGCCATTTCCCAAGGCCCGCACGGCACCCAGCTCGTCGCGCCGGTGACGGAGCGTCCCGGCGACAGGATTGGCCGCTACAAGCTGCTGGAGCCAGTCGGCGAAGGCGGTTTCGGCACGGTCTGGATGGCCGAGCAACAGGAGCCGGTGCGCCGCAAGGTCGCGCTCAAGATCATCAAGCTGGGCATGGACACGAAGGAAGTCGTGGCGCGTTTCGAGGCTGAGCGCCAGGCTCTCGCGATGATGGACCACGCGAACATCGCCAAAGTTCTGGACGCGGGCGCGACGGAGCAGGGCCGCCCGTTCTTCGTGATGGAACTCGTCGCGGGCGTTCCCATCACGACCTTCTGTGACGCGCATCGGCTGGACACGCGGCAACGGATCGAACTGTTCATGCTGGTGTGCGAAGCCGTGCAGCACGCGCACCAAAAGGGCGTCATTCACCGCGACCTCAAGCCGGGCAACATCCTGGTCAGCGAGCAAAATGGACGCTGCGTGCCGAAGGTGATCGACTTCGGCGTGGCCAAGGCGCTGGAGGAGCCGCTCACGGACAAGACGCTCTTCACCCGTTATCACCAGTTTCTTGGCACGCCCGCCTACATGAGTCCTGAGCAGACCAGTCTCGGCGGGCTGGATGTGGATACCCGCAGCGACATCTACAGCCTCGGCGTGCTCCTCTACGAATTGCTCGCTGGCGGGCCTCCATTCGATCCGCGCAATGTCGCGGTGGCAAGCCGTGAGGCGATGTTCAAGACGATCCGTGACATCGAACCGCCCAAACCCAGCGCGCGCTTGACGACGCTGTCGCGGCCGGAACTCACCATGCTTGCGGAACAACGGCGCGAAACCGCCGAGCAACTTCCCCGACTGCTGCGGGGGGATCTTGACTGGATAGCGCTTAAAGCTCTGGAGAAGGATCGCAGCCGTCGTTATCCATCCGCAAACGACTTCGCGGCGGACTTGCGACGCTATTTGGGCAACGAGCCGATCTTCGCCCGTCCCCCCAGCATGGCATACAAGTTCGGCAAGGCGTGGCGGCGCAACCGGCTTGTTTACAGCGCCGGGATGGTGGTCGCGGCCACCTTGATAATCGGCCTGGCGGCTTCCACCTGGTTACTGATTCGTGAAAGGCACGCCAACGAGGTTGTGGTGAAGACGACCCAAGACCTGCGTGAGAGCCTCTACGCCTCGGAGATGTCCGCAGCGTTCCGCGCCTGGCAGGAAGGACGCGTCGCTCAAGCCCGCAATTTGCTGGACAAGCAACGCGTCAAACCCACCGCCAACGAGCCCGATCTTCGCAGCTTCGAGTGGCGCTATCTCTGGAGCGTTACCCGGCCCACAGAACTGTTCACGCTGACCGATGCGGCTACGTGGGGACTGGCCTTGTCACCGGATGGCAAGACGTTCGCCGGCTGCGCTGACGGTCGGTTGCGTCTATGGAGCCTGCCCGAAAGACGCCCAATCGCCACCCTCGCCACCAATGTGTCTGTTCTCTTCTCTGCGGCGTTCTCGCCGGACGGCGGCACTCTCGCGGTACCGAATACAAGTGATGGCACGAACTACCTCGTACAGGTTTGGGATGTGGCTACACGCCGCCAAATCCACGAGCTCAGGTTGAGTCGGCCAGTGATTGGAGTGGCTTACAGTCCAGACGGGAGACTCCTGGCCACGGCGGGCGGAGGCATGTATCAGCGAGACACCCCAGGCGAAGTCAGGCTATGGGACACCGCAACAGCAAAAGAACTCATGGCCTTTCAAGCACCTCCTGCATGGGTGTATCAAGTTGCCTTCTCACCCGATGGCCGGTTGTTGGCCGCTTCATGTGGAGATGGGGTGGTGCGGTTGTGGAGCACCGCCGGATCGTTAATCACACAGTTGTCCGGCCACAACGGTTTCGTGGAACCGATAGCGTTCACCCACGACGGGAAACAGCTGGCTGCTGGTGACCAATCAGGCTACGTCTGGCTCTGGGACTGGGCTCGGTCGCATCCCGAAGTAGTCTTCAAAGCCCACGACGCGCCGATTTACTCGGTTGTCTTTTCCGCCGACGACCAGCGGCTGGTAACCGCCAGCCGGGATTTTACGGCGAAAATGTGGGACCGCCTCACTCGACGCGAACTGGTCCGCTTCGCCGGGCACGGCAGCGGCGTGACCACCGCCCGGTTTCTGCCTGGTGATCAGGAAGTGGTGACTGCGAGCCAGTATTCAAGCCTCAAAGTCTGGAGCACCCGCCCCAGCGCCGGCCAGAACCTCCTCGCTTCAAGCACCCACAACGCCGGGGCGCTTTTTACCTCTGGTGGCCGATTCCTCGCGCGCGTCGAGTGGGATCCGGCGAGAGTGACCTTCTTCGATCCAGCCAAAGGCGTTGAAGTGAAGGCCATGCGGGGACAGGAACTGGCAGCCTCCGTTGATGGGAAGCTTCTAGCGGTCTTGCGCGACTCCGACGTGGTTTTCCTCGATCCGATTTCCCTGAACGAAACCGACAGGTTGGACTGCAAAACCAAGGTCGGGGGAAGACCTTCATTCTCGCCGGACGGCAGATGGTTGGCGTTTCGGCGGCGTGATTCGGCAACTAGCCGGGTCGTCATCGTCGATGTTGTTCGGCGGCGCGTAGTCAAAGAAATTGAAACGGACAACGACGGCTGGTCCCCGGTGCTTTTTGCCAACGGCGGAGCATTGCTCCTGACGGTCCAGTGGCACACCCAAAGGACGGTCGTGTGGGACACCACAAAGTGGGAAATCTTGCGGACCTTTTCTGGAAGCCCGGCGCAGCAAGCCGTCGTCGGGGTATCAGCGGATGGAAAGACCTTTGCGATGGCGGGCAATGATGGTTGGGTTCGGCTTTGGAACCTGGAACGATTGGAGGAGGAGGCTCCGATCAACATCAGCGCCGGCGGTATTTATTCGGTCGCCTTCGATCCCGACGGCAGGACACTGGCGGTGGGAACAATCTCAGGCGCGATCAAACTCTGGAACCTCCCCGCCCGGCAGGAGATCGCTTCCTTGAGCGCGCACCAAAGTTACGTCCAATACCTGACCTTCTCCCCAGACGGTCGAGGTCTCGCCTCCAGCGGATTTGACAACACGCTCCGCCTCTGGCGGGTGCCGTCCTCGGAAGAGATCGAGGCAGCAGACGCTGCCGCGACAGCCGCGAAGAGATCACAGCCCGAAAGATGACGTGGCTCGGACACCTCCGCTTGTCGCGGGCGGATCATTCAAAGCGGTGAACTCTCTTCCTCTGGGCAGGGCAACCCTGCTTTTCTGTAACCATTCGCCAATTCTGCTTTGGGAGGAGACAGAGCCAGAACCTCGACAATTATGAACCTGCAACAATTTCATTCCACGGTTGCAGCCCGGCTGCGTCGTTTACTCTTTATAGTCGTTGGCGCGCTCGCGGCGTGGCCGGCGCCTGCCCAAACCGGGCGGATCGAACTGAGACAGATCGCCAGCGAAGCCCTCTCGGGCAATCTGTTTGGTGATTCAACCAACCGGGCGTTCAGAGTCTGTCTGCCGCCCAGTTATGACGCGACTTCGAAGCGGTATCCGGTGGTTTATGTTTTGCACGGCTGCACACAGAATGAGAGCACACTCGTGACGAGCGGGCAGTTCGTGGCCATGGATTCGGCGAACTCCAATCCAAGCATCCTGTAACCTTCTGCCGGGAATTCTTTGGGAAGGAGATGAGAACCGGTTTGCACAACGCAGGCCGGAACACGGAAACAACCAAAACCTCAAAAATCATCCGATGAAAACACATATACAGTTCAAACTGCTTGCCTGGATCGGCCTCGCGTTGCTTGCAGCATTGCCAATGGCCGTCTTCGCCCACGGCAAGCTGAAACCGAATCCGACCGTGGTTGCCGTCACTGGGCAGTCCGATTGGTCCATCGTCCCGCCGGCAATTCCGTCCGAGTACGTCACCTTTCACGAAGATGGTGGCGCAACGATCAAGAACATGCCGTTGGCGGGAAACCTCCTGCTGGCGGGAGACGGCGCGTCGGTTGGAGGACTCGCTCGAGGAATTTTAAATGCCAACCTCGATCCAACCCTTAGTGGACCAATCTATGGCCCAATTGTTGTCACCAGGGAAGTGCGGGGTCGGGACGTTGTGATCTTTGAGGGGCGGTTTTTCGGAAGAGTCAATGGCCTGCTCGCGTCGGGCCAGATTCTCCTTCATGGGCGCGGTCCGAACGCCGGTATGACGATCGCCGTCTCATTCTTGGAAACGGGAGCGAACACGGAGGTCTTCGACCTAACGGGCCACTTATTCGATCTCCAGGGGGATTGAGCCATCGCGCGCGACGTATTTGAGTCGCTGTAAGGATTCCTTTGGCATCGAGACGCCGCGTAGCTAGACTGCGCGGCGTTTATGTCACTTCTGGAAGAGATCGAACCGCTGAAGCAATCCGCGCTCGCCGAGTTGAAAGCCGCGCCGGATCTCGCCGCCCTCGAGCAAACCAAGGGCGCGTGGATCGGGCCGAACGGCAGGTTCACCGCGCTGATGAAACAGCTCGGCACGTTGCCGAAGGAAGAGAAGCCCGCCGCCGGCAAGCTCATCAACGCCGCCAAGGTCGAACTCGAAGCCGCCCTGATCGCGCGACGCGAGGAGCTTGAACTCAAGGCCGCGCTGCCCAAGGAGCCGACCGATTTCACGCTGCCCGGACGCCGCCGCGCCGTCGGCAAGCTGCATCCGCTCACGCAGGTGACGGACGACATCGTGCGCGCGTTCCGCAAGATCGGGTTCGTGGTCGCGGACGGACCGGAGATCGAAGACGACTTCCATTGCTTCGACGCGCTGAACACTCCGGCTGATCACCCTGCGCGCGATTCGCAGGACACGTTCTACGTTGGGAACAACGCGAAACCCGAAACCCAGAACGCGAAACTGCCTCTGCTCCGCACGCACACCTCGTCCGTGCAGATTCGCGTGATGAAATCGCAGCCGCCGCCGATTCGCATCATCGCGCCCGGTCGCGTGTATCGTCGCGACAACGCGGACGCCACGCACAACCCCACCTTCCACCAGATCGAAGGCCTCTACGTGGACAAGAACGTCACCGTCAGCGACCTCAAGGGCACGGTTGAGTTCGTCTTCAAGGAGCTGATGGGCTCCGATGTGAAGCTGCGCTTCCGCCCGCACTACTTCAGCTACACTGAGCCGAGCCTGGAGATCGATTTCACCAACGCGCTCGTGAAGAAGCTGGGCAAGGACTGGCTGGAGATCGCCGGCTGCGGCATGGTGCATCCGCAAGTCTTCGCGAACGTCGGCTACGATCCGGAAGTCTGGACCGGCTGGGCGTTCGGCTTCGGCATCGAACGCATCGCGATGCTTCGCTATGGCATCAACGACATCCGGTTGTTCTACGAAAACGACGCGCGGTTTTTGAGGCAGTTCTAATTGATCATGACTGACACATCTCCAGAAATTGCCGAACTCTTCCGGCAAAAGCTCATGGCTCGCCCGGCTGAAGAGAGGTTCGTCATGGGTGCGCTCTTGTTCGATGCCGCGCGTGACATCGTAATGGCTTCACTGCCCAAGGGGCTCTCGCACGAGCAACTCAAGCGTCAGCTTTTTCAAAGGTTCTATGGCCAACCCCTGCCATTTTAAGACTCAGCTCGAACGCATCGCGATGCTCCGCTACGGTATCAACGACATCCGGTTGTTCTACGAAAACGACGCACGGTTCCTGCGGCAGTTCTAGCATGGCAAAGAAGAATCAAATCACTGATACCGATGTGTCGATCTCCACTGAGGGGATTGAACATGTGATCCTGCTGATTCGTGGCCAGAAGGTGATGCTGGACCGCGATCTTGCCCGCCTCTACGGGGTGCAAACCAAGAACCTCAACAAGGCTGTCAGCCGGAATCTCGACCGGTTCCCGTCCGACTTCATGTTTCAACTGACCGCCGAGGAACACGATTCTTTAAGGTTCCAATCTGGAACCTTAAAGCGAGGACAACATTCCAAGTATCGACCTTTCGTCTTCACGCAGGAAGGTGTCGCCATGCTATCTGGGGTGCTGCGCAGTCCGCGTGCGGTGCAGGTTAACGTCGCCATCATGCGTGCCTTCGTGCGTCTGCGCGAAACACTTTCCCTGCACAAAGAACTGGCCCACAAGCTTGCCGATCTGGAGCGGAAGATTGAAAACCACGACGAGACGATTCGCTCATTGTTTGACGCCATCCGCCAGTTGATGACCCCGGAGGAAACACCCCACCGGGAGATCGGATTCCACATCAAGGAAGACGGCGTGCCGTATCGCGTGAACGAGAGTCGATCTGCTTCTGCCAGGAAATCAAAGCGCGTTCGTTGAGAAGATTCTATCCGGATGAAAACTGTTCTCCAATTCTTCACCGCATGTTTGGCGCTTTTGCTATCGCTGAATCTTCGTGCCGCCGAGCTGAAGACCCAAAACGTCTTCCTCGTGACTGCAGACGGGTTGCGCTGGCAGGAGGTGTTTCGCGGCGCGGAAGACATGCCGTTCAACAAGGAGTTCGGGAACTTCGGCAACAGCAACGCGATTCGCAGAGAGTTCTGGCGCGAGACGCCGGAGGCGCGGCGCGAAGTGCTGTTCCCGTTTCTCTGGGGCACGTTGGCGAAGCAGGGCCAGCTTTGGGGCAATCGCGACAAGGGCAGCGAAGTGCGCGTGTCGAACGGGCGGAATTTTTCCTATCCCGGCTACAACGAGTTTCTCACCGGCTACGCGGACCCGAAGATCGACAGCAACGACAAGATTCTTAACGCGAACACCAACGTCTTCGAGTGGCTGCATGGCAAGCCGGAGTTCCGCGGCCGCGTCGGTGCGGCCGTGAACTGGGTTGTGTTGCCTTGGATTCTCAACGCGCCCCGCGCCGGGTTTCCGGTCTGGAGCGGTTTCGACGTGCCGAGCGGCACCGAACGCCTGGCCGTGCCGGCGGCGTTGACGGAGATGGTCGAACGCGGTCGCACCATTTGGTCCGGCGTGTTGCTGGACACGTTTGTCGGCTACGCCGCGAAACACGCGGTGCGCACCATGAAGCCTCGTGCCATGTACGTTTCGTTCGGCGAGACGGACGACTGGGCGCACGAAGGTAATTACGAGCGATACCTGCGCGGCGCGCGGGAGTTCGACCGTTTCATCGGCGAGTTGTGGGAGCTGGCGCAATCAATCCCCGAGTATCGCGGCACGACAACGTTCGTTATCAGCGTGGACCACGGTCGCGGCCCGGCGCCGGTTGCGTGGAAAAATCACGGCAAGGAAATCGTGGACTCCGCCTACCTGTGGTTCGCGGTGATCGGGCCGGATACCGCCGCGCTGGGCGAGCGCAGCAACACGCCGGCGATTCGCCAGGCGCAAATCGCGGCCACGGTCGGCGCATTCGTTGGACAGGATTTTCACGGCGCATTCCCGCAAAGCGCGCCGCCGATTGCGGAAGTGATCGGCACGAAGCAGCCTTAAATTTTTACGGACATGAAAGTCACCCTGAACCGGCTCAAAGGTTGGCTGATTTCAAATTGTTTCCGCATAAGATCTGAACTTGAGAAAGCTCGTTGATATATCCATAAAATGCGCGAGATGAAAGTTGGCTGAGATGCAAAGACAGAAACAGCTAGGTCAGTTTTTCACTCCGCCAGAGGTGGCGAGAGCACTGGTGAGTTGGCTTGGCCTCAAACCGACTGACCGTATTCTCGATCCCTCCAGCGGAGACGGACAGTTCCTTTCATTGCACCGCCGGGCGGTTGGTGTTGAGGTTGACCCAATCAACGCGGAAGCTGCGCGCAGGCGAGCGCCTAGCGCGCTGATTCACTCGGGAGACTTCTTTGCATGGGCGTTGAGAACCTCCGAGCGTTTTGAAGCAGTCGTTGGAAATCCCCCATTCATCCGTTACCAGATGTTTGCGGGCGATGTTCGCGCACAAGCTGCCAGGGTCGTGGCCAAACTTGGCGCTGAATTCAACGGCCTGTCATCCTCTTGGGCGCCGTTTCTAGTCGGCGCAGCAAGCTTGTTAAAGCCGGGTGGTTCGATGGCCTTTGTCGTGCCGGCGGAAATTGGCCATGCCACCTATGCCCGGCCATTGCTAGAGTGCATGTCCCGAAACTTCGCCCGCGTCGGAGTTGTGGCGATTCGTTCAAAGCTGTTTCCCGATCTCTCAGAGGATGCCTGGTTGCTCCATTGCGCAGGCTTTGGCGGGGAGTCAGATCGCATCGGCCTACATGTCGCCGATCATTTCGTCGAATCGTCAGACGCTCCACGATTCAATCAATGGGTTTCATTAGCGGAATGGCGGGGTGCCGGTTGCCGACTTCGAAAGTTTCTGCTGCCTCCCAGACAACGGACCCTTTATGAAGAATTGTCTCACCGCCAGAACGTGCGCCGCCTGGCTGATGTTGCACACGCGGGAATTGGTTATGTGACTGGAGCCAACGATTTTTTTCACCTCCGTCCGAGCGAGGCCCGGCTCTGGGCAATTCCCAGCCGATGTCTCCGTGTCACCATCCGGCGGGCGGAACAGCTTCCAGCCAATAATGTGAGTAATGCCAGTGTCCGTGGCTGGCTGGAAGCCGACGAACCTGTGCTCCTGCTCAGCCTGGGCAGGGAACAAGCGGAACAAGAACTTCCCGAGTCGGTTCGACGTTATCTGGCAACCGAAGACGGGGCTGCGGCGAAGCAAAGCTACAAATGCAGAAACCGCGCGCCGTGGTACGCGGTTCCGGATGTTCGCATCCCGGATGCGTTTCTCTCATACATGAGCGGCCGGAATCCGGCCTTGGTCGCCAATTCAGCCGGCTGCGTCTGCACCAATTCGCTTCACGCTGTTCGATTAAAGAATGGCATAACGGTACAGCAACTTCAACGCGCTTGGGAACATCCCCTTGCTCAACTGAGTTGTGAGCTTGAAGGACACCCTCTTGGCGGTGGAATGCTCAAGCTGGAGCCCGGCGAAGCAGCCAACACGCGCTTGCCGCTTGATGAACGGATGGTTTCTGAAACGGAACGACACGAACTGCTGGAGGCAGCTCGTTTCATGCGCAAGTGGAGGCACTATGCCTGAAACCAGCCTGCCCGAATTTATTGGCCAGCAGACCGCGCTCAAAGAATTCGCAACCATCACCAGCACGCAATCGCAAGCTCACATCAAACCCCTGCATCGTTACCTTGCCATGCGGCTGGTATTGGAAGGTGGATTTCATCCCGACGAGATAACACCGCATCCTCCGCTCACGGTGAAACAGTCTGGCAAACGAAACCTGCTGGTTTTCGATCCTACGTTGGAAGACAGCGGTGAACAGACTCTGTTGGGAGGACTTAAGAGCAAGGTGGTGGATGTGGTGGTCGCCAAGCCAGGTGTTGGCCCTGTTATCGCCATCTCGGTGAAAGGAACGATCGGTGCATTCCGCAATCTGACAAACAGGATGGAAGAGGCGATTGGCGACTCCGCCAACGTTCACATCATGTATCCCGGTCTGGTGTACGGATTTCTTCACTTGCTCAAAGGAAACGATGCCAGAAAAGCGCAACTCAAGCCCAATGATGCCGCCATCAAATCCAACGGTTCGGTGGTGCCGTCCATCCATCGTTACCATGATGTGTTGATAGGCCTGTCAGGCCGTAAGTTCATCCGGGACGACGTTTCACGATACGAGGCTGTCGGTTTGGGATTGGTGAACTCTCACGACAATCCCGGATTGCTCCACGACGACTTCCCGTCCGGCGAAAGCCCGCTTCATCTCAACCGTTTCTTCGCGAACCTGCTGACAACTTACGATCTTCGCTTTCCATACGTTGCCGCCTCAGTGGGAATTTTGAAACGCATGATTTGGGATACTGCGTCACCGGCTCTGGTCACACTGAAATCCACCGACCGTTACAAATTGCTTCTCGGCTATGAGCCGAGAGAAGGCGATGCGGAGGAAAATCTGGAAGACAATTCTGAATGAAAGTCACCCTGAACTGGCTCAAGCAGTACGTTGATTTCAACTGGTCGCCCGAGGAACTCACCGAGCGGCTCACCATGCTCGGCCTCGAAGTCGAGGGCGTGCAGAAGCTCGGCGGCGAATTCACCGGCATCGTCGTGGCGCAGGTCATCACGCGCGACAAACATCCGAACGCCGACAAGCTTTCCGTCTGCCGCGTGAACGATGGCACCGGCGAGCGCCAGATCGTTTGCGGCGCGCAGAACTTCAAGGCGGGCGACAAGGTGCCGCTCATCCTTCCCGGCGCGTCGCTGCCGATGAAGCCCGGCGACAAGGAGCCGTTCACCATCAAGGTCGGCAAGATCCGCAGCGTGGAATCGCACGGCATGATGTGCTCGCCGGCGGAGCTCGGTTTGCCGGATCAAGTCGATGGCCTGCTCATTCTCCGGGAGGACGCGAAGGTCGGCCAGCCGTTCGCTGAGTATCTCGGTCGCGCCGGCAGCGACGTGATCTACGATCTCGAAGTCACGCCGAACCGTCCGGACTTGAACAGCGTCATCGGCATCGCGCGCGAGATTGCGGCGTTGACGGGAAATCCGCTCAAGCTGCCGGATGTGTCCGTCGCCAGCGGCCCGACGTCCGTGGCCGGTGCCGCGGCGGGAACGACGGTGGACAGCTACGTCGCCGTGCGCGTCGATGAGCCGGAGCTTTGCCCGCGTTACACGGCGCGCGTCGTGACAGGCGTGAAGATCGGTCCGAGCCCGGACTGGCTGCGCACGACCCTGGAGAAGGTCGGCATTCGCAGTATCAACAACGTGGTCGATGTCTCGAACTACGTGATGCTCGAGATCGGCCAGCCGTTGCACACGTTCGATTATCATCTTCTCTCCTGTAGCCGCCGAGGTAACGAGGCGGACACTTCGAACAATCCGCCTCCTCACGTCGGCGGCTACGTGCCCACCATCGTGGTGCGCCGCGCGACCGAGGGCGAAAAGTTCAAGACTCTCGACGGACAGGAACGCGCGTTGACCGCCGAGAATTTGCTCATCACCGACGAACAACACGGCATCGCGCTCGCGGGCGTGATGGGCGGGCTGAACACGGAGATCAACGACTCGACGAAGGACGTGCTCATCGAGAGCGCTTACTTCAAGCCGACGAACATCCGTCGCACGAGCAAGGCGCTCGGTCTGCGCAGCGAATCGAGCTATCGCTTCGAGCGCGGCTGCGACATCGGCATCGCGGATTGGGCGAGCCGCCGCTGTGCGCAGCTCATTCTTGAAACCGCCGGTGGCCAGTTGGTGCCCGGCGCGGTGGACGCGTGCGCGGTCGAAATCAAGCCGAAGGAGGTCACGCTGCGTCACTACAAGACGAGCGAGCTGATCGGCGTCACGATTTCGACGGACGAGCAGATTCGTCATCTCGAAAGCCTCGGGCTGCGGCGCAAGGACACGGGCGGCGCGAGGCGCGTGCCGTTCGTGGACGCGAGCGTGGACACGACGACGCTGTTGAAAAAGGACGTCATCCAGTCCAAGGACGATCACGGCACGACGTTCCTTGTTCCGACCTGGCGCGTGGACATCAAGGGCGAGGTGGATCTGATCGAAGAAGTCGCCCGGCTCTACGGCGTGGACAAGATCCCGAGCACGCCGCCGCGCGGCGCCATCGGCACGAACGCGTTCGATGCGGTTTACGATCAGATCGCCGAAGCCCGTCGCCTGTTTTCCGGCATGGGCTTGAGCGAAGCCACGGGCCAGACGCTGGTCGGAAACGCGGAGTGCGGAATGCGGAACGCGGAAGTGGTCCCGCTGGCGAACCCGTTGAGCTCCGACATGGATGTGCTGCGGCCAAGTCTGCTGCCGGGATTGCTGAATGTTCTCCGGCACAATGTCAGTCGCAAGAATTACGACGCGGCCTTGTTCGAAGTCGGACGCGTGTTCATCAACGTGAACGGCCAGACCAAGGAGGAGCGTCGCGTCGCCATCGCGTTGACCGGCCAGCGCGCGCTGAGCTTCTGGAGCGGCGACGACCGCGATGCGAAGTTCGACATCTACGATCTCAAGGGTCTGCTCGAAGAGTTCCTCGAACAGTTCGGCCTGCGCGGTGTCGGTTTCAACCGTCGCGCCGAAAGCACGACGCTGTTGCTGGAGTCTGCGACGATCGCGCTCGGCGGCAAGCTGATGCTCGGTGAGATGGGACAACTCCTGCCCACGTTGGCGAAAAAGTATGACCTCCGCGACGCGGTGTTCCTTGCCGAGCTGAACCTCGATCAATTGCTCGCGCGCCGGAACGCCGCGAAGTCGTTCAAGCCGCTGCCGCAGTTCCCGAGCATCCGTCGCGACGTCGCGATGCTGGTCGGCAAAGCGGTGACGCACGATGCGGTGCTCGATGTCGTGAAGAAGGCGAAGCCGGCGAACCTGGAGAACGTGGAGCTCTTCGATGTCTTCCGCGGCAAGAACGTGCCCGAGGGCCAGAAAAGCGTGGCCTACGCGTTCACCTATCGCGCCGCGGCCACGGCGCTGACCGATCCGGAGGTAAACGCCGCGCACGACAAGGTGGTGGCGGACCTCAAGCAGAAGCTCCAGGCGACGGTGAGAGAGTAGCGACGCCTCGCGGAGCGAGGCGTTGATGGTAGCCGTGGGCTTCAGCCCGCGGAATTGAGTCCACGTTGTTCCTCATCGCGGAGCGACGATTGAGGTCTGGACTCCTTTCAAGAGCTTTCATGCGTCGCTCCGCGACGTGTTGTCCTTTTCCCTGCTACCGTGGGCTGAAGCCCACGGCTACCATCGGCGGTCGCTCCGCGACCCGGAACGCAGGGCGGGGGAGGCGGCACCCGTGACGACATCCTCAGCCCGATGCCCATTTGCAATCGGCACAAGATTCCGGCTCAAGGCAGGGTGGTTTGTTCCGATCCTTTGGGCGTATGAACGTCAGCGGCTCCAGTCCGGTCTCGCTCTTCGACAGCGTCTTGCAGGCGCAGGCGCTGCGTCAGGAGATGGGCGTGTCCGTGCTGAAAAAGTCGCAGGACGCGATGAGGCAGCAGGGTGAAGCGATGGTCCAGGTTCTCGAACAGGCGGGGCAACCATCGTCTGGCGAGAGCGGGCAGATGTTGGATGCTTACGCCTGACTTGTCCGCGCGTTACTGCTGCTGGTGCATTCCCACCAATCTTCGCAGGCGCGCGCCAAACTCGTGGGCCAGCGCGCTCATGGCCTCGCCTTCCTCGGGCGCGAGGTGGCGCTGGCAGTTGAAATCCCAGAGTTCCAGCCAGAGCCCGAAATGCCGCGGCTCGATGCCGATGCGGAGATGGGCCGTGCCGAAGCCGCCGCCGTAGCGGGAGGGGCCGCCGGTTTGCAGCGCCCAGAATTCGCCGATCTTCGCGAGGTGCGCGGGCCAGTCGTGGATGTGCGCGTTGAAGATTGGCCCGAGCACCGCGTGCTGGCGGACATCGGCGTAAAAGGTGTGGAGCAGTTCGGCGATGCCGGCGTGGCCGCCGAGACGTTCGTAAAGCGTGGGCATGTCAGGAGGTTTGGATCATGAATCGGAGCACAATGAACTCGGCCGGCTTGAGCGGCGCGAAGCCGGCCTCGAAAACCAGCCGGCCCTTCGCGAGATCATCCGCGGTCATTGTCGTGCGGTCGCACTTCACAAAGCAAGCCTTGGACGGGGTGTCGCCCTGGAACGCGCCCTGCCGGAAGAGCTGTTGCAGAAACGCGCCGACGTTCAGGCGGATGGCCGCCCAGAGCGGTTCGCCGTTCGGCTCGAAGACGGCCCAACTGGTGCCGCGCCGGATGCTCTCCTCCAGGAAGAGCGCCAGCCGGCGGACGGGAATGTATTTCCATTCGGACGCGAGGGCGTCTGCGCCCGCCGCGGTGCGCGAGCCCCAGACGACGATGCCGGCGGCTGGCTGCGTTCGGAGCAAATTCAGGCCGAGTGGATTGAGGATGTCTTGTTCGCGGCCACCCATGTTTACAGCGAGGCCGGCGACGCCATTCAGGCCGGCCTCCAGGCCGGCGGGCGCCTTCCACACGCCACGTTGGCTGTCCGTGCGCGCGAAAACTCCGGCGATGGCGCCGCAGGCGGGAAAATTTTCCAGGGCGCCGGCGCGGAGTGGATTCGCGTCACGCAGCCGTGGAATGTAGAGCGCCGCGTTGGCGCTGCGAAGCGGGTTGGATCGCATTGCGGTCGCGGCGTCGCTTGCGGAAGCCCAGCGGCTGTCGCCATCGAGAATCAGAAAGGCGCGTTGCTCTTCGCAGAGCCGGGCGGCGGCCCGGGCGACCTCGTCATCGACGTTTTGATCGGCGTTGTAGGGCGGGATGCAGAGCAGGTTGAACGGCTCGTCCTTGAGCAACGCGTAGAGGCCGGTGCGCTGCTTGCGACGGGTCGCGCCGATCAGGTCCGCCGCCTTTAGCTGCCCGCCGCGACCAACGCGAACGATCAACGCCTCCGTGCCGCCGTTGAGGAAGAAATCGCGGACGGCGAATCCGAGGAAGCTGCGCAGCCACAGCCCGCCGAAGAGGCGCTCAAACTCGGCGAAGTTTTGGACCTTGGTTGGCTGATGGTATTTACCCCGACGAGCGGTGCCGACGAATGCCGTGACCGAGGTGGAGACACCCGCAATCTGTCGAATGCCCGAGGGTCTTTCCTCGAGGTAAACGCCGGGAGCGATGAACTCCGGCGTGCTCATCGCCGGCGACCTCCGCCAAAGATGGAGCCGAGCAGGCCGCGCACGATCTCGCGCCCGACGGTGCTGCCGATGGAGCGCACGGTGCTTTTGGCCATCGCGGTGGCGATCGATTCGGGTTCGCGCCCGCCGCGGGATCGCGGCGCGGAGCCGCCGCCCAGGCCGGACAGGAGCGAGCCGAAGAATCCGCCGGACCCGCCGCCGGCGGGGGCTGGCGGGGCCGCCGGCGTGTTCTGGGGCGGGCGCTGGTCGTGCGCGCCCTTCAGCCGTTCATAGGCGGACTCGCGGTCAACGGCGTTTTCGTACGTTCCGTAGACGAGCGATGAGCGGATGAGCTGCTGGCGTTGGGGGGGATTGATGGGGCCAATCTGGCCGTGCGGCGGGCAGATGAAGGCGCGCTCGACGATGCCGGGCTGGCCGCGTTCGTCGAGAAGCGAGACGAGCGCCTCGCCGACGGCGAGTTCGGTCAGCGCCGTTTCGGTGTTTAGTTTCGGATTGGTGCGGAAGGTTTCGGCGGCGCTGCGGACGGCCTGCTGATCGCGGGGCGTGAAGGCGCGGAGGGCGTGTTGCACGCGGTTGCCGAGTTGGCCGAGGACGTTGTCGGGAATGTCGAGCGGGTTCTGGGTGACGAAGTAAACGCCGACGCCCTTCGAGCGGATGAGGCGGACGACCTGTTCGATCTTTTCGAGCAGGGGCGGAGGCGTGTCCGCAAAGAGCAGATGCGCCTCAGCGAAGAAGAACACGAGCCTGGGCTTCGGCGGATCGCCGGCCTCGGGCAGGCGCTCAAACAGTTCCGAGAGCAGCCAGAGCAGGAAGGTGGAGTAAACCTTCGGCGATTGCAGGAGGCGGTCGGCGGCGAGGATGTTCACGACGCCGCGCCCGGCGGAGTCCGTCTGGAGCAGGTCGTCGAGGTCGAGCGCGGGTTCGCCGAAGAATTTCTGCGCGCCTTGATCATCGAGCGCGAGCAGGTTGCGCTGGATGGCGCCGATGCTGGCGGCGGAGATGTTGCCGTACTCGGTGGTGAACTGCGCGGCGTTGTCGCCGACGAATTGCAGCATCGCGCGCAGATCCTTGGAATCGAGCAGGAGCAGGCCGTTTTCATCCGCGATGCGGAAGACGAGGCTGAGCACGCCGGCCTGGGTGTCGTTCAGCTGGAGCAGGCGGCCGAGCATCAGCGGGCCCAGCTCGCTGATGGTGGAGCGCACGGGGTGGCCGTTCTCGCCGAAGACATCCCAAAACGTGACGGGGCAGCCGCTGAAGGTGAACCCGTCGAGCTTGAGCTGGCGGATGCGTTCCTGAACCTTGGAAGAGGCGCCGCCGGGCTGGCTGATGCCGGCGAGGTCG
>JBDHQG010000520.1:0-3695 GCA_039806925.1 Limisphaerales bacterium | reverse complement strand
TCCGACGCACGACATGTTCTGCGGCGCGCTCGTGATGCTCCCCGACGGTCGTGTCCTGGTGAACGACGGCCGCAACACGACGGTTCGCTCCAGCATCTTCGACTGGCGCGTGAACGCGTGGACGCGCACGCCCGACATGAACGATCCGCGCTGGTACAACACCAGCGTCGCGCTGCCGAACGGCCGCGTCTGGACCGTGAGCGGCAGCGGCGGTTCGGGAACGGCGGAGCGCTGGGAAGAGGCCATCGGCTGGAGCCGCCTCACCGGCATCAACTGGAACACCGTTCTCGCCGAGCCCGGATACATCAACATCTGGCACCCGTTCGTTTCGCTTGCGCCCGATGGACGCCTGATTCACTTCGGTCCAACGGACACGATGCACTGGGTTTCCCCTGACGGTGCCGGCGCGATGAGCAACACGGGCACGGTCGTTCCCGGCACACATTACCCGAAGGAAGGTTGCTGGGTGATGTATGACGACGGTCGCATTCTCGTCGCTGGCGGCGGCGCGAACACGACCAACAATGCGAGCGACACGACGACCGGCACCAGCTCCACGCTCGCCTACACGGTCGATGTCCGGAGCGGCACGCCAATCGTGACACAGCGGAATCCGATGACCTTTGCGCGCCAGTTCGCGAACTGCGTCGTGCTGCCGAACGGCGAAGTGATGGTCATGGGCGGCAACACCTCCGGCCTCAAGTTCAACGACACCGGCTCCATCCTCACCCCTGAAATCTGGAATCCCACCACTGGCCAGTGGCGCCAGATGGCGGCCGCAGTAACACCGCGCAATTATCACTCGCTCGCGTTGCTGCTCCCGGATGGCCGCGTGATGTCCGGCGGCGGCGGCCTCGGCGGCGGCGATCATCGCGACGCGGAACTGTTCACGCCCCCGAACCTCTTCAATGCGGACGGCACCCTCGCCGCTCGTCCGCTCCTGAACACCGCGCCCGCCGCCATCGGCGTCGCCACGAAGTTCACCGTCACCGGCACGCCCGGCATCACGAAGTTCAGCTTCATCAAGATGTCCGCCATCACGCACTCGGTGAACACCGACCTGCGTTATCTCTCGCTGCCGTTCACCGAACTCTTTCCGGGCACCTACGAGATCACCGCGCACTCCAGCCTGAACGTGATGACGCCCGGTTACTGGATGCTCTTCGGCTTGAACGCCGCCGGCGCGCACTCCATCGCGAAGACGATCCTTGTCGACGCGATCAACGCCGTGAACGTCGCCGTGCCCGGCAGCCAGTCCTCCTACGTCAACAACAGCGTTTCGCTGCAAATGATCGCCAGCGGCCCCGCCGGCGCCGTGATGAACTGGTCCGCCACCGGACTGCCCGGCGGCATGACGATTGGCGCTAACAACGGCTTGATCTCCGGCGCGCCGACCGCCCTCGGCACTTACAACATCCGCGTCACCGTTACCGACGGCACCACGTCGGACACCGCTGACTTTACCTGGACCGTTCAACCGCCGACGTTCAGCCGCGAGTTCGCCACCTTCGCGGGCGCGACAGGATTGACCATCAACGGCAACGCCACCATCAGCGGCGCGGCGCTGCGACTCACCACCAACATCGCGAATCAAGTCGGCTCCGCGTTCCTCTCGAACCCGCTGACCATCGGACCCGACACTTCCTTCACCACGCGCTGGGTCTTTCGCGCGCATGGAACCGCGGACGGCGCGGACGGCCTGACGTTCACCATCCAGGGCGTCGGCGCGAACGCCATCGGAGTGGGCGGTGGCGGTCTCGGCTACGATGGTCTCGGCCAGAGTCTCGCCATTGAAGTCGACAACTACGCCGGCGCGACCGATCCGAACGCGAATCATCTCGGCATCCTCAGCAGCGGGAGCGTCGCGACCCACCTCGCCACCTTCACGCCCGGTTGGGATTTGGAAAACGCCGCGAGCCACACGGTGTGGGTCGAATACGACGGCCCTGCCAATCAGCTTCGCGTCTATGCCGCGCAAGGGATCGTCACGCAGCGTCCGGACTCGCCCGTGATGGCGGCGACAGTGGATCTCCCGGCGCTCGTCGGTTCACAAGCCTGGTTCGGTTTCACCGCCGCGACCGGTGGCGCGTTCAACAATCACGACATCGAAGCGTGGAGTCTCAGCGTGAACGCCTTCGCGCTGCCGGCTTCGCCTGTCGTTATCGCGCCCGGCAACCAAACCACGGTGCTCGGCGTCGCCGTGAATCAACAGATGCAGGCCACCGATCCCAACGGCGATCTGTTGACGTGGTCGGCTTCCGGCTTGCCCAACGGGCTCTCGATCAACCCGGCGACCGGCCTCATCTCCGGCACCCCGACCCTTGCCGGGTCGTTCAGCGCGACTGTGACCGTGACCGACGGCAACACGACGCCCGCCAGCACGAGCTTCACCTGGACCATCGACAACCTGCTCACCGTCCAGCCGCTTTCTGGCACGGCCATCGGCGCCGGCTCGACAGTGACGCTCACCGCGCAGAGCAGCGGCGGTTTGAATCCGCAATACGGCTGGAGCTTTGGCGATGGTTCGCCGGACACGAGCTTCAGCTCATCGCCCTCGACGACGCACACGTTCACCGCGCCGGGTCGTTATCTCGTCACGGTCACCGTCCGCGATGACACCGCACGCGAAGTCACCGCGAGTTATCGTCAGGCTGTGTACGCGCCGCTCACGGCGTCGCGTCCCACCGCCTCGTCGGGCATCGCCTATGAACCCCGCACCGGCGCGAACGCCCGCCTCTGGGTGGTGAACCACGACAACGACAGCGTCACGATCTTCGACGCCGTCACGCGCGCGAAGCTCGCCGAGGTCAACGTCGGTGCCGCGCCGCGCACGCTGGCGGTCGCGCCCGATGGCCGCGTGTGGGTGGCAAACGCTGAAGCTGGAACAATCACCATCCTGCGCTCCGATTACACGACGGCGCAGACGATCTCGGTGGGTCGCGGTTCGCGTCCGTTCGGCATTGTGTTCGACCCCGCCGGCCAGAACGCCTACGTCGCGCTCGAACACAGCGGCAAGGTGCTCAAGCTGAATCCCACCACCGGCGCCACCGTGGCTTCGATCAATGTCGGCATGCACGTCCGCCATCTTTCCGTGACGTCGGATGGTTCGCGCGTTCTCGCGACGCGCTTCGTCACGCCGCGTCTTCCGGGCGAAGACACGGCCAGCGTGCAGACAACCATCGGCAGCGTGAAATACGGCGCGGAAGTGCTCTCGATCAACAGCGCCACCTTCGCCGCGGCGGACACCATCATCCTCGAACACAGCGAGCAGCCGGACACCTCGAACTCCTCGAAGGGCATTCCCAATTACCTCGGCGCCGCCGCGATTTCACCGGATGGTCTGAGCGCCTGGGTGCCGTCCAAGCAGGACAACATCAAGCGCGGCACGCTGCGCAACGGCGGAACGCTGACCCATGACATGAGCGTGCGCAGCATCGCGTCGCGCATTGATCTCGCCAGCAACACCGAGGACACCGCGGGCCGTATCGACTTCGACAACGCCGGCATCGCCAGCGCGTCGGTGTTCGATCCGAACGGCAATTTCCTCTTCACCGCGCTCGAAGGCAGCCGCGAGATCGCCGTCTCCGATGCCTGGGCAAAGCAGGAAATTCTGCGCTTTGACGCCGGCCGCGCGCCGCAGGGCCTCGCGCTCTCGCCGGATGGCCGCACGCTCTACGTGCAGAATTTCATGGATC
>JBDHQG010000519.1:0-3698 GCA_039806925.1 Limisphaerales bacterium | reverse complement strand
GCTCTTCCGATCTAGTGCCAGCGACATGCCCGCCTTGCTGCCATTGAGCCGCGCGGTCTCGCTGAACTTCCCACGACCGTCGTTGGTGAAAACGCGCGTGCCGTGTCCCACGGTGTTCACCACCAAATCCAAATCGCCATCGCCCTCCAGGTCCGCAAACGCCGCGCCCGAGGCCGTGAGACCGTCGCACGCCACGCCGGCCGTCGCGGCGATGTTCGTGAACCGCCATCCGCCGAGATTCCGATAGAGCGCGCTCGCGCCGGTGAGATTGCAGAGAAACACATCGCACCAGCCATCCGCGTCCACATCGCCCAGCGCCACACCGCCGCCGTTCATCAGCACCTGGTTCGTCAGGTGACGCCACTGCGGAAGCTGATTGCTGAACACGATGCCCGTCGCGGTCGAAGGCATCGCGGTGAACCCCGATTTGCCAGCTGTCGGGACGATGAGCTGAATGGTCCGGCCCGCTCCGTTCGTTTGCCCGTGCAAGGATGCGGCGTCGAGCGACAACGTCGCGGCGAAGAACAAAGAGATGAACAACGTCGTGCAGGACACCACCCGGTCAATGATGCACGCGGCGGGGCGCGTCACCCGCGCCTCCACTAATCGCTCACCAGACCTGCGACATTCCTGAATCTGCTGGAGCCCCATCATTGATGCCTCTCAACGTTGCCGAACAATTCTCCCCGCCTCGTCCACCGTCACTTCACGGGCGCCTGCCGGCAAATCACTCGTGGTCTGTTTCCCGCCCGGCCAGCGCACGACAAGCTGCGTTGCCGCGAACGGCGCGGTCATCACCTGCACCACGCCGTCCTGCGACCAGTAGCCCGCGCCCGCGTGAATCTCCCGCGCGGGGCCGGATTCGCCGCCGGCGACCAGCCGAAGCGTCGCGCCGACGCCGGAGAGATTGCCCTCCGGACCTTTCAGGCGGACACGAAGCCCCGGCCGCGCCGTGGCATTGCGATACAATTTGGTTTCCGCCGCGTTCTGCGACACGACGAGATCCACGCGTCCGTCGGCATCGAAATCGCACACGGCCGCGCCGCGCTGCTCGCCATGAACGAGCAGGCCGCTGACCTGTCCCGACACGGCCTTGAACCCGCCCCGGCCATTGCCGCGCAGCACCAGCCCGCGTCCCGCGTCCATGCGCGAATACTCGGGATGGACCGCAAAAAAATTCTGGCTGAGAAACACGTCCTCAAATCCGTCACCGTCCAAATCGCTCACGCAAAGGGCAAACGCCGGGGACAGCTGGGCCTCCATCGGCAGGGCTCGGGCTTCGAAATGATCGCCGCGGTTCAGAAAGACCATCGAATCCAGCGTCGTCACATTGAGCTCGCGCAGGCCCGCCCAGGCCTCGCCATAAATTTCAGGCAACGTCAGTCTGGCGTAGTTCGCATAAGCCCCTCCCATTCGTTCACGCATGGCCGGCACCGCCGCGCCCATCATAAGAAACGACTGCAACGGCAGCAGCCGGTTCGACCCCGGCTCCACGTAACCTTCAACCGCCTGCACGCCGCCGTCGCCGGACAAATCGCCGTAAAAAAGACGCACCGGCCTGGCAAGGCGGGATTCGTACCGGGTGTTGCGCCCCGCGTTGGAAGCCACCACGTCGAGACGCCCGTCGCCATCAAAATCGCCGGCCGCCACGCCGTTCCACAGCCCGGTGAACTGCGAGAGCGCTGAACGTTGAACGCTCAACGTTGAAGGTTCAGCGTTTGCCTCTCTCACCGGTACATCCCACGCAGCGAATCGCCCGCGCTCATTCCGAAACACCTTCAGCGGCCCCCATTCGCACGCGAGAACCAGATCGGGATCGCCATCGCCATCCAGATCGCTGAACACCGCGCCACTGACCAAACCCACCTCCGTCAGCACCGACGACGCGGCGTCATCGCGTTCAAATTTCCCGTCGCGACCGCGATACAATTCGGAGCTCGCGGCCACGGGAAACCGGCCCGGCACCGCCCGTCCGCCGACAAACAGATCGAGCTCTCCATCGCCATCGACATCCGCCATCGCCAGCGGTCCAACGCAGGACGACGGGCCGGGCACGAGCCGAACCGCGGAACCCGGCCTCGACGAACAGGCCATCACGGACGGCTCATTCGTCGCGCCATCTTCATAATTCGACAGCCCGTAAACCACCGCCGGGGCCGACGCCCCGCGCCGCCAGCCGACGATGCCCGTCACATCCCGCGAGACCGGCTGCGCAAACGGTGCGTTTGTAGCCAGGCGAAAGCCCTTGCCGGCCTCGTTCTGAAACACCCCAAGCGTCCCTCCCCGACCGCTCCCGATGATCAGATCCTCCCAGCCGTCCTCATTCAAATCGATCCACGCCACGCCGGGCCCCGCCTGACTCAGCCGGTGGGAAAGCGTCGGCTGCCGGGCGAAGTCGTCGTAAGACTCCTCCACATGGTGGTGCTTGAGAAGCCCGCTCACCTCGGCAAACCAGGGCGTCGCGACGATCCGGTTCGTCGCGGCGGATGCCACCACCGCCGCCGCCTCGTCGATCTCGTAAATGCGATTGCCCTTCGCCTGTTCGACGACGCTCCGAAGCCCGCTCCGCCATGTCACCTCGATGCGCATCTCTCCACGGGTGGCGGCGAACACTCTCATCGCGTCGTCGCTGGAAAGGTAGCGGCCTCCCGCCATCATTTCCTGGCTCTGTTCCACCGGCCCGCCGAGCACGCGAATGCGCGCGCCGATCCCACGGGTATTGGGCGGCTTCCCGCGCAATCTCACGGCGATGCGCCCTCCCGCGGAGTTGTTTCGATACAAGGCGGCCGGGCCATTCAGGTTGTTGATCGCCACGTCCAGATCGCCGTCGTTGTCCAGATCGGCCAGGCACATGCCGTGCGAAACCCCACGCAGGTTGAATCCCCAGCTGGCGCTCACGTTGGCAAAGGTTCCGTCGCCCCGGTTGCGAAAAGCCAGGTTCGCCGTATCCAGCCTTGGAAACAGCCGTCGCAGGCGCAACTGTTCGACGGGCTCCATCTTGCGCTCGCGCTTGAGCGCCTCGATCTCGCGGACCACGTCCAGGTTCATTCCGTCCCGCTCAAATCCATTGGCAACCAGCAAATCCTCGTAGCCATCCAGATCGACATCCAGGAACACCGGCGTCCAGGACCATTCCGTGGCATCCAGCCCCGCCCACTGCGCCGCCTCCGCATAAGACCCGTCACCACGGTTCAGGAACAGGCTGTTCCGGGGATACTGCGGCCGGTTCGCCAGCGCCCCCAGCGGCAGCACCTCGGGCTTGATGTCGATCCGCTGCGCCATCCGCCGCACATGTTCCCGGCTCAGCATGTCGACCACAAGGATGTCATCCCATCCGTCACGATTGACATCCGCAAAGTCCACCCCCATTGATGAAAGACTGATCTGACGCAACGCCAGCGGGCGAAGGGCCCGAAAAGCGCCGTGACCATCGTTGATCCAGACGCGATCAGGCGACCGAAAATCATTGCACACATAAAGGTCCGGGGCGCCGTCTCCATTCAGATCGCGGAACGCCACGGACAACCCCCAGTCGAACGGCGGCGCGGTCAAACGCCGCCCCTCTTCATCAAGGAACGCCCCGTCCGTGAACGAGACAGCCGACCAATGACCATTCCCCTCGTTGCGATACAAGACATCCGCCTCCCCATTCTCATCGTATCCAAAACTGCCCCGGCCACCCTGCTGACCAATCCGAA
>JBDHQG010000518.1:0-3699 GCA_039806925.1 Limisphaerales bacterium | reverse complement strand
CGATGGGCACATCCGCGCGTTCGCTGAAACCGACATTGTTCGTGTAGGGCTCGGCCTTCTCCAGTGTGCCGGCGACTTCCATGATCTCCGCCGCTTTCTTGCGTGCGGCGAAACGATCCAGCCCGGCCAGATCGGCGCCCGCTTCGGCGGTCATCTTGCCGTCGGGCGTAAGCACATCGATGACGGGCAGCTTATGCCGCAGGCCGATCTCGAAGTCCGCCTTGTCGTGCGCGGGCGTCACCTTCAGCACACCGGTGCCGAACTCGAAGTCCACATGCTCGTCCGCGATGATCGGAATCTTCCGCTGTTCCTTCGGCACATCAAGCGGCAGCGCGCGATAGACGTGCTTGCCGATGAGGTGCGTGTAGCGCGGGTCCTTCGGGTTCACCGCCACCGCGGTGTCCGCCGGGATGGTCTCCGGGCGCGTTGTCGCGATGGTCAGCCAGGTGCGCCCTTCGGCATCGGTGACGGGGCCGGACGCCTTCTTCTCTTCTCCTGTAGCAGCCGATGTGAGTCGGCTCTGATCTCCCGCGGAAGAAGTTTGAGCGGACTCACGTCCGCTGCTACCAGCGGGAATGGCTTCCACCACCTCGACCTTGAAGTGATACATGAAGCCCTTTTGCTCCTTCATGATCACTTCCTCGTCGGACAACGCGGTGAGCGAGGCAGGGCACCAGTTCACCATCCGCTTGCCGCGGTAGATCAGGCCCTTCTTGTAGAGATCGACGAAGACCTTCTGCACGCAGCGCGAATACTCCGGGTCCATGGTGAACCGCGTGCGCGTCCAGTCGCAGGAACAGCCGAGCGCGCGGAGTTGCTGGAGGATGATGCCGCCGTATTTCTCCTTCCAATCCCAGATCTTCGCGACCAGCGCCTCGCGGCCGAGGTCATTGCGATGCTTGATCTCGCCGGCCTTCTTGAGCGTCTTCTCGACGACGTTCTGGGTGGCGATGCCGGCGTGGTCGGTGCCCGGCAGCCAGAGCACTTCCTTGCCGTCCATGCGCGCCTTGCGGGCGAGGATGTCCTGGATGGTGTTGTTCAGGACATGGCCCATCGTGAGCACACCGGTGACGTTCGGCGGCGGGATGACGATGGAATACGCCGGGCGCGTGGCCGAGACGCGCGCGGGATCGGCGACGAAGAACTTCTCGTCGAGCCAGTGTTGATACCACTTCGATTCGACCGGCTGCGGTTCGTAGGCTTTGGCTAGTTCAGACATGGGAAGACACGAATTTCACGAATTAACACGAAGGCGTCACAAGACGACGCGTTTCCATTCCAGGGAGTCAGCACCGAAGTTGACCGACAGGCCGAGCCGGAGTTTTGAAGCGGCGAGGTAGTTCAGCACCTGCTTCACATGAGCGTCAGAGAGACACTCCACAGCCTTCGCCTCGAAGAGAATTTTGCCATCGATGACGAAATCGGCGAAGTAATGATGTGGCAGAACGACGTTCTTGTAGTGGACCTCGAACTTCTGTTCCCGCGTGAACGGAATCGCCGCGCGATTCAGTTCAATCACGAGGGCGTCCTTGTAAACGACTTCGCTGTGACCTTTGCCGAGTTCCTTGTGAACCTCCATGCAGAGGCCCACAAGGCGATAGCATTCGTCTTTATAGAGCAGATCCTTCACTGACCTCTTCGTGTTAATTCGTGAAATTCGTGTCACTCCGCATTCACTTCTTCCGGGAGAGCGCGTATTCCATGCTGTCGGTCAGCGCCTGGAGGCTGGCTTCGATGATGTTCGCGTCGCAGCCCACGGTGCCCCATTCGTCCTTGCCGTCGGTGGACTCGATGAGCACGCGCGTCTTCGCGCCGGTGCCGGTCTCGGTGTCGAGGATGCGCACCTTGTAGTCGGTGAGCGTCACCTTCTTGAGTTGCGGATAGAACCTCACCAGCGCCTCGCGGAGCGCGGAGTCGAGCGCGTTGATCGGACCGTCGCCTTCCGCTACGGTGTGGGAAAGTTTCTCGCCGACCTTCACTTTGACGGTCGCTTCGCAGACGGACCCGCCGCCGTTGTGGCGCATCGAAACGTGATACGCGTCGATGGTGAAGGGCGCTTCCTTCTTCTTGAGAATTTTGCGGATGAGCAAGGCGAGTGAACCTTCCGCCGCCTCGAACTCGAAGCCGTCGTGTTCCAGTTCCTTGATCTTCGCGAGGATGGTTTTGAGCTCGGGCGTATCGTTGTCGATCTTGAAGCCAAGCTCCTGCGCCTTGAGCACGATGTTGCTGCGGCCGGCGAGGTCGCTGATGAGCACGCGGCGGCTGTTGCCGACGGTGGCGGGCTCGATGTGCTCGAAGCTGCGCGCGACCTTCTGCACGGCGTTCACATGCATGCCGCCCTTGTGCGCGAAGGCCGAAGAACCGACCCACGGCTGGCGCGGGTTGTGGCGGATGTTCGCGATCTCGTCCACGAACTGCGCGAGATCCTTCAACTGCGCCACGGATTTCTCCGGCACGCAGGTGAGGCCCATCTTGAGCGCGATGTTCGGGATCGCGCTCGTGAGGTTGCAATTGCCCGTGCGTTCGCCGTAGCCGTTGATCGTGCCTTGGACGTGGTTCGCGCCGACTTCCAGCGCGGCGAGCGCGTTCGCCACACCGAGACCGATGTCGTCATGCGTGTGGATGCCGAGCTGGCAGCGCAACTCCGTGCGCGCCGTCTGCGTGATGCGCTTGATGTCCTGCGGCAGGCAACCGCCGTTCGTGTCGCACAGCACGACGATGTCCGCGCCGGCCTTCTCGGCGGCTTTCCAGGTGGCGAGCGCGTACTCGGCGTCGTCCTTGAAACCATCGAAGCCGTGCTCGGCGTCGTAGATGACGAACTTTCCGTTGTCCTTCAGGTAACGGATCGTCTCCGAGATCATGTCGATGTTCTCGTTCGGCGTGGTCTTGAGAATCTCAGTGACGTGCAGGAGCCACGTCTTGCCGAAGATGGTGACGACGGGCGTCTCCGCTTCGAGCAACAGGCGGACCTGTTCGTCCTTGTCCACCGGCGTGCCTTTGCGTCGCGTGGAACCAAACGCGGCGAGGCGGGCGTTCTTGAACTTGCGCCTGCGCGCCTCGGCGAAGAACTCGATGTCCTTCGGATTGGAGCCCGGCCAGCCGCCCTCAATGTAGTGAATCCCAAAAGCGTCAATGCGCTCGGCGATGCGGAGCTTGTCCGCGACCGAGAAGTTGATGCCCTCACCCTGCGTGCCGTCGCGCAGGGTCGTGTCATAGATTTCGACTTTTGGTTTCATTGCATTTGCCCGCTGTGCGGGAAGGGTGTTTCTACGCCAAGGTGCCACCGGTGGCAAACCTCAAAAGGAGCAGGAAACGTGCTGCGAGGCGGGAGCACGAATGCGCCGTGGCTCAGGACAGCTTCACGCCAATTTGGGACGGGGTGTCAAAAAACTCGGCAGCGCCGTGGGCGCGCAATGTTTCGAGAGAATGGTAGCCCCAGCCGACCGCGCCGTAGGCCATGCCGGCCTTGTGTGCCGCTTCGGCGTCGCGGACTTCGTCGCCGAGATAGATCGTCTCGCCGGCCGGGATGCCGCTGGCCCGCGCGATGGAACGCAGCTTGGGCGCTTTCCCGAGGATGGATGCGCTGCAAGCGAAGTGCCGGAACAGCGGTGCCAGATCAGGGCCGAGAATGGCGCGAACATTATCGGCGGAGTTCGAGCTGACCATCCCGAGCACGACGCCCGCTTTCGACAGCGCCCG
>JBDHQG010000019.1:0-15983 GCA_039806925.1 Limisphaerales bacterium | reverse complement strand
TTGATGCAGGATTTGCGCGGCAAGACGGGGACGACTTACTTCGAACGCCGCACCGAGGCCTCCGCGCTGCGCGCGTGGATGAAGCCGCAGGGCTGCATGTTGGGCCTGCTCGCGGACCAGCATGCGGGCGTCGGCGGCGTGCGCATTCCGTTCTTCGGCCACGAATGCTCCGCCACCGCCTCGCCCGCGGTCTTTGCGCTGCGCTACGACTGCGCGCTGCGCACGGCGATCTGTTACCGCGTCGGTCTCGCGCGGTGGCGCATCGAGCTCGGCGAGGAGATTCCAACCCGCGACAACGGCAGGCCGCGCGAAGTCACCGCCATCACGCGCGACGTGAACACGGCGTTTGAAGTCGCGGTGCGGCGCGATCCGGCGAACTGGTTCTGGGTCCACAACCGCTGGAAGCCCGACAAGCCGAAGACGCTTCCCGCGCGGCCGCGGGTTCAAACGGCCGAGCCTTCCGCCAAAACGTGAGTTCGCCTGAAAAAATCCTCGTGCGCGGCGTCAACTGGCTGGGTGATGCGGTGATGACCACGCCCGCGCTCCAGCGCCTCCGCGAGGCGAAGCCCGGCGCGCACATCGCGCTGTTGACGCACGCCAAGCTCGCGGGACTTTGGGAGCAGCATCCCGCAATCGACTCTGTCCTGACGTTCTCGGATGACGACGGAGTCTTCCCGGTTGCGAAGAAGCTGCGCGCGGAAAAGTTCACCGCTGCCGTCGTGCTGCCAAACTCGCCGCGTTCCGCGCTGGAGGTTTTTCTGGCGGGCATTCCGGCACGCATCGGCCTGGCGCGGCCTTGGCGCAATTTCTTCCTGACACAAGTCGTCCCGCCGCGCCGCGAGGAAGTGCGGATGCACAAGCGGACTGCGGCCGAAGTGCAGTCGCTCCTGGCTGGAAGCGGCGTTCCAGCACATCCCGCCATCCCTTCATCCGCGCATCAGCTGCATCACTACCTGCATCTCGTCGCAGCGATGGACGCAAACCCTGCGCCCATCGCGCCGCGTCTGGAGGTTTCGGACGCCGAGGTCACGGCGATCCGGAATCGATTTGGCGCCGCTGAAGACACCTCGCCGCTGCTCGGCATCAACGCGGGCGCGGAATACGGTCCCGCGAAGCGCTGGCCGCGCGAACGTTTCGTCGCGGCGGCGATTGAGATTCAGCGACGGACAAACTGCCGGTGGTGGATCTTCGGCGGCAGGGCGGACATGGAACTGGCAACGGGCATCGCGGACGAGATCGCCGCGGCGAAGGCGGGAGCCGCGGGCTCCGTTCGCTCCATCGCGGGCCAGACGTCGCTGCGCGAGCTGTGCGCCGCGTTGAAGGCGTGCCGGCTCGTGATCACGAATGACACCGGCCCGATGCACGTCGCCGCGGCGGTGGGCACGCCGGTCATCGTCCCGTTCGGCAGCACGTCGCCGGAGCTGACCGGGCCGGGGCTTCCCGGTGAGACGACGCACCAATTCATCAAGGCGAACGTTCCCTGTTCGCCGTGCTTCCTGCGCGAGTGCCCGATTGACTTCCGTTGCATGAAGGGCATCGGCGTGGACACCATCGTGAGCGCCGCGATGCGCGTGCTGGGCGTTTGATCGCCGCCACGAAAAAAAACTCGTGCGCGGCCCCTTGTGTGCGATGAGGTCAGTCACTAAGGTTCGCTCCATGAAAATCCAATTGCGTCTCCTGCTGCCGGGGTTTGCCCTCGTCTCCGCCGCGCTGCTCATGCCGTCCGCGCACGCCAACTGGCCGGCCTGGCGTGGCCCGCTTGGATCCGGCGTCGTGCCGGAGAAGAACGTTCCGCTCAAGTGGAGCGCCACGGAGAATGTGCGCTGGAAAATTCCGCTGCCGGATCGCGGCAACTCCACGCCGGCCGTCTGGGGCGACAAGGTGTTCGTGACGCAGGCCATCGAGAAGGATCAACTGCGAACGCTGATGTGCTTCTCGCGCACCGACGGCAGGTTGCTCTGGCAAAAGTCCGTCACGTACGCGCAGAAGGAGGAATCGCACGCGACCAATCCGCATTGCTCGGCCTCGCCGGTCGTCGATGGCGGGCGCGTCATTGTGTCGTATGCGTCGGCCGGAGTGTATTGCTATGACCTCGATGGAAAGGAGCTCTGGCGTCGCGATCTCGGGAAGCAATCGTTCGGCTGGGGCAGCGGTTCCTCGCCGGTGCTGCATGGCGACATTTGCTTTCTCTATCACGGCCCGGGGAAGGACGCGCAGCTCGTCGCGCTCGACAAGAAGACCGGCAGGACGCTCTGGAGCTTCACGGAGCCGACGATCGATGTCGGCAAACGCACCGACGGTTTTCGCGGGCAGGAACCGGGCACGATTTGCACCTACAGCACGCCCATCATCGCGAAGACGGGCGGCCGCGAGGAATTGCTGATGAGCTTCCCGCGTTACCTGCGCGCCTTCGATCCGAAGACCGGAAAGGAGCTCTGGCGCTCGGACGGCCTGAATCCTCTCGTTTACACCTCGCCGATTTACAGCGACGGCATCGTGGTGGCGATGGGCGGTTTTTTCGGCAGCACCATCGCGGTGAAGGCCGGCGGCTCGGGCGACGTCACGGAATCGCACCGCGTCTGGAACGCGGAGAGGACGCGCACGGGCATTGGCTCCGGCGTGGTGCATGACGGCCACATTTACATCATGAACGCCAGCGGCATCGCGGATTGCATCGAGCTGAAGACGGGGAGGAACGTCTGGAGCGAGCGCGTGCGCGGCGCGGGTCCGAAGTCGGACACCTGGTCATCGGCGGTGCTGGTGGGTGACTTGGTTTATCATCTGAACCAGAGCGGCGATTGCGTGGTGTTCCGGGCCAGCCCGAAGTTTGAACTCGTGGGCGCGAACTCCATCGGGAACGAGCTGTGCAATGCGTCGGTGGCGGTGAGCAACGGGGAGATTTTCATCCGCACGCACCATCATCTCTGGTGCATCGGGGAGACGAAGAAGACGGCGAGTGTAAAGTAAGAAAGAACGAAGAAAGTCCTTCACAAATGTCTGTTCATCTGATTAGCCTCAGACGTCTTCCGATTGATTCCAAACCAACACAACAAACCGAGGTACTAACATGAAGAAAGTTCTGAGCATTTGCCTGATCGCTGTATTCACCGCGCTCTCCGCGCCGCACATCGTTGCCGCTGACAAACCCGTGCCGGCTGATAAAGCCGAGAAGAAAGGCCCGAAAACCCTCCCGTTTCGCGGCAAGATCATGGCCGTTGACGTTGCCGCGAAGGTGATCACCGTGGGCGAGCGCAAGTTTCATGTCACGCCGACCACCAGATTCATGAAGGCGGGCAAGCCGGCCACGTTGGCGGATGCGACGGTCGGTGAAGAAGTCGGCGGCGCGTATCGCGAAGAAGGTGGCAAGCTGGAGTTGTCGTCGCTCCGCATCGGACCCAAGCCGGCGGAAGTGCCGAAGGAGAAAAAGGAGAAGAAAGATAAGTAATCGATTCTCTGGAGTTTTCCCGAAGCGGGGCGTTCTGCATCAGAACGCCCCGCTTTTCGTTTTAGTCACATTGTTTGAGTTTGAAGCGGAATAAAACTTAAAGACGTTTATTGACTTTAAGTCAAAACAGGGCAATCGTCTGCCGCATGTCGGTGACTCAACAACGAAAAGAGCGGGAGCGTGCGGCCCGCGAGGAATTGATTCTCGAACACGGCCGGCGGTTGCTGCTCCGGGATGGATTTCAGAATCTGAACTTGGATGAGCTTGCGCGGACCGTCGAGTATTCGAAGGGAACCATCTATCTGCACTTCGAGACGAAGGAGGATCTCGCGCTGGCCATCGCCACCGGGGCGTTGCGCGAGCGCGCCGGGTTGTTTGAGCGCGCCTCGAAGTTCACCGGCCTGACGCGGGAGCGGATGCGGGCCGTGGGGTTTGCCTGCTGCCAGTTCGCGGTGGTGCATCGCGATTACTTCAACATTGAGATGACCCTGAAATCCCCGTCTTTTTGGGAAAAAGCGTCTGAAGAGCGGCGACGGCAACACGGGTTGCAGGCGAGCCGGCTCTTCCACATTACGAACACCATTGTGACCGAGGCGGTGCGCGTCGGTGACCTGCCTCCCGGCGCCCGCACGCAGGATGTCGCGCTGAGTTTGATTGCCGTCACGATGGGCAGCCACATCGCCGCGATGCAGCCGGACATCCAGATGCTTTGCGGCATTGACGACCCGATTGCCGTCGTCCGACGGAACCAGGATCTTGTCTGTGACGGCTGGGGCTGGAAACCGTTGCTCCAGGACTTCGATTTCGCCGCGACCGACCGCCGGATCAAGACCGAGATATTCCCGGAAGCCACCTGGTGCAAGGTTTGAATTTTTTTGAAGCCATGTGACTGAAAGTCATGCAATGAACGCAAGCCACGCAATGCCCATTCCGTCATGAACTTCGTCGCCCTGCGCATGTTGACCGGAGATCGCGCCAAGTATCTCGGCCTGATCTTCGCCATCGCCTTCAGCACCTTCCTGCTCCAGAACCAGACCAGCATCTTCGCCGGGGTGATGAAGCGCACCGGCAGCCACATCACCGATGTAACCGATGCGGACGTGTGGGTGATGGATCCGGCGACGAAGTATTTCGAGGAAACCAAGGCGCTCAAGGACACCGATCTCCTTCGCGTCCGCGGCGTGACGGGGGTCGACTACGCCGTGCGGCTCTTCAAAGGCCAGCCCGTGGCGCGCACGCCGGGGGGAAATTTCTCCGCCACGGTGGTGCTCGGGCTGGATGACGCCACGCTGGTCGGCGCGCCGCGCAAGATGGTGATGGGCTCATGGGAGAGCCTGCGCGAGCCGGACGCCATCGTCATCGACCGGGCCGGCTACATGCTTCTGTTCCCAGGCGAGCCGCTGAAACTCGACCGCACGCTGGAGATGAACGATCATCTGGTGCGCATCGCCGGCATCTCGGAAGCCTCGGCATCATTCTCGAGCTTTCCGATCATTCATGCCCGTTACAGCGAGGCGGTGAACTTTCTCGGGCGCGAGCGCAGCCAGATGGCGTTCGTGCTCGCGCGTCCCCAGGCGGGCGTCTCGCCGGAAGAGCTCACGCGGCGCATCTTTGAAGGCACCGGCCTCAAGGCGCGCACCACGGACGAGTTTTGGTGGGATTGCATCCGGTATTACCTCGCGCACACCGGCATTCCGGTGAACTTCGGCATCACCATCAGCATCGCGATCATCATCGGGCTCGTCGTGTCCGGGCAGACGTTCTACCTGTTCACCGTCGAGAACCTGAAACAGTTTGGCGCGCTCAAGGCCATTGGCGTCACCAACGCGCGCCTGATGGGAATGATTCTGCTGCAAGCCCTCACCGCGGGCTTCATCGGCTATGCGTTCGGCACCGGAATGGCCGCGGTGTTCTTCGAGCTCTTCAGCCAGAAGACCGCCACGCGCGGCATCATCCTCATGTGGCAGAACGTCCTTGGCGTGGGCGGCCTGATGTTCCTCGTCGTCATCGCGGCCAGCCTGCTGAGCATCCGGCGCGTCCTCGTGCTCGAACCCGCCGCCGTCTTCCGCGGTTGAAAACACGCGCATGAACACCAGCACCTCTCCCCACGCCGTCCGCTGCGTCGGTGTCCAGAAACACTTCGGCGAAGGCGACGCGCGCATCCACGTCCTGCGCGGCGTCGACTTCGAGGCGAACCAGGGCGAGCTCACCTTCCTCGTCGGCCCGAGCGGCTGTGGCAAGACGACGCTCATCTCCGTCATCACCGGGCTGCTGGATTCCACCGGCGGCACCGTCGAGCTCTTCGGGCAGGAAACGCGCCGGCTTTCGCCCGAGGAACAAATCCTTTTTCGCCGCAGGAATCTCGGGTTCGTCTTCCAGCAATACAACCTGCTCCCCGCGCTGACCGCCGCGGAGAACGCCGCCGTGCCCCTGCTCGCCGCCGGGATGAAGCGCCGCGAGGCGGTCGACCGCGCGAAATCACTTCTCGTGAAGCTCGGCCTCGAAAACCGCTTGGACACGCTCCCGTCGAAGCTTTCCGGCGGCCAGCAACAACGCGTCGCCATCGCGCGCGCGCTCGTCCATGAGCCGCGCCTCATCGTGTGCGACGAGCCGACCGCGGCCCTCGATCACGCCACGGGGGAGGCCGTGATGGAGCTGCTCGCGGATTCCGCCGTGCGTCCCGGGCGCGCCGTCATCGTCGTCACCCACGACAACCGCGTCTTTCACTTCGCCGACGCCGTCGCCCACATGGATGACGGCCGCATCACCAAGTTTGAACAACGCCACTGAACGCCGCCATGAAACACCAAGCCCTTCCCGTCGCCGCCGTCGTCGTCCTCGCGCTGGCCACCGTCTCCATCGTCCGCACCCAGCCGCGCGCCGCGAAGTTTGAGCCGCCCGTCGCGCCGCCGCGCACCACCTTCGAGCAACGCGTCGCCGGCATCGGCCTGATCGAAGCCCGCTCCGAAAACATTTCGATGGCGTCGCACCTGCCCGGAATCGTGGAGAACGTTTACGCCGCCGTGGGTCAGGATGTGAAACGCGGAGACCCGCTTGTGAAGCTGGACACGCGCGCCCTCGAAGCCGCGCGCGCGGAACGCCGGAGCGACATCGCGTCGCGCCAGGCCGCCGTGGTGACCGCCGAAGCCCGGGCCCGCAAGGCCCGCGCGGCGCTCGCGGAGGCGCAGCGCAACTTGAAGTTCGCCGAATCCGTCTCCGACGCCCGCAGCATCAGCACCGAGGAAACGACCCGCCGTCGCAGCGCCGTGGAGATTGCGGAGGCGGAAGTCGGCGCCGCCGAAGCCGCGATCCTCGCGGCGGTCGCGGCGGTCGCGTCCGCGGAATCGGCGCTCAAGGCCGTCGAGACCGATCTGGAACGGAGCGTGGTGACCTCGCCCATTGACGGCCGTGTGCTGCTCGTGCGCATTCGGCCGGGTGAATTTGCCGCCGCCGGCAACGCCGCATCGCCGTGGCTGGTCGTGGGCGATGTTTCCACGCTGCATGTGCGCGTGGACATCGATGAGCACGAAGCCTGGCGGGTGCGGCCGGGCGCGAAGGCGATGGCGCAGGTGCGCGGCAACTCGAACATTCAGTCGCCCGCGACGTTTGTGCGGTTCGAGCCGCTGGTGGTTCCGAAGCAGTCGCTCACCGGCGCGAGCACGGAACGCGTCGATACGCGCGTGCTGCAGGCCGTCTATCGCCTCGAGAACAAGGATCTCCCCCTCTTCGTCGGCCAGCAAATGGATGTCTTCATCGACGCGTCCGACCTGAAAACCGCCGGCCTCAACCGCTGACATGGCCATGCAAACCAGACTCGTTCTCCTGGCCGCCGCGCTGGCCTTTGCCGGCTGCAAGATCGGTCCTGATCACCATGCTCCGGCGGGCGCGCTGCCGGATCATTTCGCGCACACCGATGCCGTCGCCACCACGAACCATGCGCCCGCCGGGCTCGCGGAGTGGTGGAGCGTCTTCAACGATGCCCGGCTCTCGACGCTGATGCGGACGGCGATGTCCTCCAATCTCGACGTGCGCATCGCCCAGGCCCGCGTGCTCGAAGCGCGCGCGCAGCGCGGATTGTCCCGTTCCGCGCTCTGGCCGCAGGTCAACGCGAACGGCGGCTATTCGCGCTCGCGGCTCAGCGAGAACACGCTCAACGGCCAGCAGATTCTCCAGGCCGGCAAACCGCTGGAGAACGATCTCTTCGACGCGGGCTTCGACATGAGCTGGGAGATCGACGTGTTCGGCGGCGCTCGGCGCGCCGTGGAGGCCGCGCAGGCGGAGCTCGAATCATCCGCCGAGTCCGGCCGCGACACCTTGGTGACCGTGCTCGCGGAAATTGGCTTCAGTTACCTCGACCTCCGCGGCGCGCAACGCCAGCTCGCCGTCGCGCGCGAAAACTTGAAGGCGCAGGAACAGACGCTGGCGTTGACGAAGGATCGCTTTCAAGCGGGCCTCGCAAGCGAGCTCGACACGGCCCGATCACAGGCCCAGGTCGCGGCCACGCGCGCGCAGATTCCGCCGCTGGAGCAAGCACAACAGCGGGCGATGCATCGTCTCGCGGTGCTGCTTGGGAAAGCGCCGGGCGAACTCGACGCGGAGCTGGCAAAGGAAACGGCGATTCCGACCGCGACGCCTCGCGTGCCGGTCGGCCTGCCGTCAGACCTGCTGCTGCGCCGGCCGGATTTGCGGCGTGCCGAGCGCCAGCTCGCCTCCGCCACCGCGCGCATCGGCGTGGCCAAGGGCGAATGGTTCCCGAAGTTTTATCTCACCGGCGCGGCGGGATTGCAGAGCATCGACACCGGAGACTTCTTCGACGGTGGCAGCCGTTTCTGGTCGATCGGCCCGAGCCTGCGCTGGCCGATCTTCAGCGCCGGGCGCATCCGGCAGAACGTGAAAATTCAAACCGCGCGCCAGGAGCAGGCGATGTTGCAATACGAGAAATCAGTGCTGACCGCGCTGGAGGAGGTGGAGAACGCGCTCGTCGCGTTCGGGCGCGAACAGGAACGGCTTCGTTCCCTCGTCGAATCCGAGCAGGCCAGCCGCCGATCCGTCGCACTTGCGACTGATCGATATCGCGGCGGGTTGGTGAGCTTCCTCGATGTGCTCGAAGCCGAGCGCTCGTTGCTGGCCGTTCAGGATGGTGTCGTGCAGAGCGAACGTCAGCTCGGACAAAATCTCATCCGCCTCTACAAGGCGCTCGGTGGCGGGTGGATGCCGGAATCGTCGTCGTATGTTTCGGCTGTGAAATAACCTCGAACGTCGGTTGACCAAGCGCGCATGACGGTAGGACAGGCTGGAAGCCTGTCCTGCCAACTCGTTCTTCTGGCGCATGCATGTATGCCGGGCGGCACCGTGTTTCCCCTAGCCGTCCCCGTGGCTTTTTCCGTAGCGTCCCCCCTGTAGGCACCTCAATAGCCCCGGACGTTGCGCCGGCTGACGTTGACATTGCCCGACCGATTGGCGTCGGCTGGGCCAGTCAGGCGTAACAAAGTTGTTTGGTGTTGCTATGAATTGGAACGGTTCAACGGCTCTCAGCGGTCGAAACTACGCGGCGGCCTTCATCGGCATGCTCGGCATTCTCGGCGCTCCCCGCGAGAAATGCTGGGCGAATGACATCGCCTTCCGCGAGACCATTTACAACACAGACTACGCGGTCGCCGCGGTTGGCGGCTTGCGCGACACCACCAAGGCCAGCCTCTCCCTCTCCGGCGTCAGCGGCACCGTGAACAAGGCCTATCTCTACTGGCACGGGCCGATGAATTCCACGAACCCGCTCGCCAACGCCACCATCCGTCTGAACAACACGGTGGTGACCGGCGCGAACATCGGCTACTCCGACGACAACTGCTGGGGCTTCAACAACAGCCAGGCGTATCGCGCGGACGTCACCAGCCTCGTGCGCGCCGAGAAGAACGGCACCTATTTCCTCACGCAGTTCGTGAAGTCCGGCACGAACATCAACGCGAACGGCGCGTCGCTGATGGTGTTCTTCTCCGACAGCAACACGAACAACAACCGCGACATCGTCCTTTTCGATGGCAACGATTCCAACGCGCCCAACTTCTACGACGCGGACGGCTGGAACGTGAACCTTTCCGATCTCAGCTACGCGGGCGGCAAAGGCTACATCCAGCTCCATGTGTCCGACGGCCAGATCTACGAGGACGACGCGCTCGTGGTGAACGGCGAGGTGGCCGAGCAACGCGGCCAGGTCTTCCAAGGCACTTCCGTGCTGGCGGCCAACAACGGCCCCGCGGGCACGGGTCGTCTGTGGGATGTCGAGACATTCGAAATCACGCCCATCCTCGAAGCCGGCTCGAACACCATCGCCATCACGCATGGCTACATCGGCACGCCGGAGCGTGCGCGTGGCGATTGCATCAGCCTCGTCGCCGCCGTGATCAATCTCCCGGCCGGCACCGTTCCGCCGCCGCCGCCCGCGAACCTCGCCCCGACCGTCAACGCGTCGCCGGAAGTAACCGTGCATTCTCCTGACGCAATCATTCTCCAGGCGCTCGCGAACGACGCCGACGGCAACGCGCTCGCCTACAGCGTCGCCATCGACAACGTCATCGTGAAGACCGGCAGTTTCGCCGCCAACAGCCCGGCCACCACGGGCACGATTGAAATCACGAACGCCTTCAGCCTCGGCCAGCACACCGTCACTTACACGGTGAACGACGGCCAGGCGAACGGGACGTTCACGACCATCGTGAACGTGATCGACGACCAGCCGCCCGTGCTGAACGTGCCCGCGAACATCACCGTGCCGAGCGACCTCGGCCGCACGACGGCGGTGGTTCGCTACGAAGTGACCGCGACGGATGATTTCCCCGGCGTGACCGTGATTTCGCTGCCGGCCTCCGGCTCCGTGTTTCCGATTGGCACCACGACGGTCACCGCGACGGCGGTTGACGCCGCCGGTCATCGCGTCCAGAAGACGTTCACTGTGACGGTCATCGACAGCATGCCGCCGACGATTCTGTGCCCGACGGATATTCTGAAAGCCACCGATCCCGGCGCGAGCAACGCCGTGGTCCGCTACACCGTCACCGCCACGGACAACGTCCCCGGCGTGAGCGTCTCCTGCTCGCCGGCCTCCGGCTCGACCTTCCCGATGGGCATCACCACCGTCGTCTGCTCGGCCCGCGACGCGCGCGGCAACACCGCGAACTGCATGTTCACCGTGACCGTGATCGACCGCGAAGCGCCGACGCTCCTCCTGCCCACGAACCAAGTCGTGCAGATGGAAACCGGCGCCGAAACCGTCGAATTCAATTACGAAGTGGAAGTCCGTGACAACGCGCCGGGCGCGACCTACTTCTGCGTGCCGCCGTCCGGCAGCGCGCTGACGCTCGGCGTGACGAACGTCGTCTGCATCGGCTCCGACACGAGCGGCAACAACACGACCAACAGCTTCACCGTGACCGTGTTCCAGATCTCGAATCCGAACCTTCTTCCGCCCGTCGTGAACGTTCCGGCGGACATGATGGTTCCCACGGACCGCGGCACGAACAACGCCGTCATCGAATACGCCGCCAGCGTCAACAGCGCGGCTCCCGGCGCGACGCTCACCTGCACGCCCGCTTCCGGTTCCGTCTTCCCGATGGGCGTCATCACGGTGACATGCACGGGCCGCGACATCGTGGGCAACACCACGACGAAGAGCTTCACGGTGACGGTTTACGACAACGAGAATCCGCTGCTCAACCTGCCGCCGAACATCGTTCGCCCGGTCGACGCCGGCCAGGAAACCGCCGTGGTCAATTACACCCTCACCGCCACGGACAACAGCGGGTCCGTCTCCCTCGCCTGCGTGCCAGCCTCCGGCAGCGCCTTCCCGATCGGCGTCACCACCGTCACCTGCAACGCCGTGGACAACGCGGGCAACGTCAGCTCCGGCAGCTTCACCGTCACGGTCACGAACAACGCGCCGGCGGACTACGGCTGCGTCACCGCGTCGAAGCCCGTGCTCTGGCCGCCGAATCACGAGATGGTTCCCGTCAGCCTCTGGCTGAACTCCAAGGACATGCCGGTGAAGTTCTCCAGCGTGCGCATCGTGTCCGTGACCAGCAACGAACCCGAAACCGGCCTCTGGGCGGATGACCTTGGACCGGATTGGGAAATCACCAGCACGAAGACGCTCAAGCTAAAGCTCCGCGCCGAGCGCGACGACAACGGCAACGGCCGCGTCTACACCATCACCATCGAAGGCAAGGACAAGAAGGGCAACGTCTACCTCTGCTCCACCACGGTGACTGTTCCGAAGAACGCGCCGCCGAAGACCAAGAAGACGGGCAAGAAGTAACCATCGCTCGAACAAATTCCCGCAAGGCCCGGAGGCACACCGCTTCCGGGCCTTTGTATTCCCCGGGGATTTAGGACGGACAGGGATTCACGGAACCACGAAAGACACGAACCACACGAAAGCTCGCTCGGAGTCCCAGTCTTGGGTGAGCCTGAGTCTTTCAATAAAGTTGGCGCGCGCCTCGCCGCCTTTTCGTGTGTTTCGTGTCTTTCGTGGTTCCATCCCCGTCCGCCCCAAATCCCCGGGAAACCTCACACTGTCACCGCGTCTTGTTGTTCCGAATCATCCGCTCCATCGCCTCGCCTTGCGGCGGAACAAACTCCGCCGGCTGCAGATTCGTCGCTGTCAGCGGCAGTGAATCAGCCCACCTCTTCTGGGCGTTTTCCAGTCGCGCCATCATCGCCGCAACCCGTTCGTGATGCTCCGGCAGCATCGCAAGATTCCGCGTCTCGTCCGGGTCGCTCCGCAAGTCGAACAGGTAGCTCACACCAATCTGCGGGAACCGCATCAGCTTCCAACGTTCGTCGCGCAGGGAACGTTGCGTCTTCGAGTAGGCCAGAAACAACTCATCGCGAACGTTCGCAACGCTTCCCTGCATCACGCCGGACAAATTCGCGCCCTCGCTGCCGTCCGGCGCGCTCACTCCCGCCAGCGCGCCCAAGGTCGGATACACATCCAGCAGATACGCGAACGCCTCGCGTCGGACATTCTTCGGAATGCCCGGCCCGGCGAAGATCAGCGGCACGCGCATCGAGTGTTCGTAGAGGCTCTGCTTGCCGAGCAGGCCGTGGCTCCCGATGGCCAGCCCGCTGTCGCCCGCAAAGACGATGAGCGTGTTCTCGCGCTGGCCGCTGGCATCGAGCGCTGCGAGGATGCGGCCCACCTGCGCGTCCACATACTCAATGCTCGCGTAGTAGTCGGCGAGATGGCGCTTCACTGCGTCCGGCGTGCGCGGCCAGCGCTCCAGCAATTCGTCGCGAACCACCAGATCACCGATCTCAATCGGATGCTGCGGTAGGAAGTTCTTCGGCAGCGGCATTCGTGAATCCTTGTAGCGCCGGCGAATCTCGTCTGGAACCACGCGCGGATCATGCGGCAGATTGAACGCCACGTAACAGAGCCACGGCTGCGGCCGGTTCTCCGCCGCGCGACTGGAGATGAACTCCGCCGCGGCGTCCGCGAACACCTTCACCGAATGCTCGGCGCTCATCCGGCCATTCACCAGTTCGCCGTCGATGAGATCGCGCACCGGCAATTCGTACGGCCAGCCCATCCCACCGAGGAACACCGCTCTGCCCTGCTGAAACGCGCGCTTCACCGACGGCTCGCCGTTGTGCCATTTGCCCGTCACGAACGTCGCGTAGCCCGCACGCGCGAACGCCTCCGGCCACGTTTCCTGCCCCTGCATGTTCTCCCTGATGCGGAACAGCGAGCGGCCCGTCATCAACATCGCCCGCGACGGAATGCACACCGCGCCGTGCATCGATCCCATGCAATACGCCCGCGTGAAGGTCGTGCCGCCGCGCACCAACCGGTCGAGATTCGGCGTGCGAATGTGCCGGTTGCCGAGCGCCGCGATGGTGTCCGCCCGGTGATCGTCGGAGAACAGGACGAGGATGTTCGGGCGCGATGCCGCATGGGAGCCGGGAACGAGGAGGAGCCCAACCAGCAGCAATAACGGCGTCAGGCGTTGGAAAGAGGCGCGTGGCATGAGAGGCACATCGCCGAATCAACGCGCGCCCGGCAAGCGAAATGTTCCCGCATCACTCGGAAACCGCCCGGTAGAAATCCAGCGGAACGGCTGAAGGGGCGGGCCACGGCGAGGTGGCTCCCGGGACGTTTGTCCAGGTGGGCGAGTTGAGGGTTGGCGTTCGTTGCAGGCGAAATCCGGGGGGCCACGTCAGCATGAGAGAATGATTCTGGACGGTGAATCCCAGCTTGATCTGGCCTCCGTGGATCTTGACCACGCCGTGGTCGAAGAAGAATTGTGCGCCGGTGATTCCAGTGATCGTTCCCATGAGGAAGGCCGAGCCGTCCGGTCCCATCCGGATGTTTTCCGTGACGACGGTGGCTTCGGTCCGGTTGAGCGCGGGATCCTTGTAGCTGCGGTCGCGGGAACCGTCGGGGCGCAGCCGGACCATGAATTCGGAAAGCGCGACGCCGAACATCACCAGATTCCCATCCGGCTCCACTCCGACGTAGGGCGATCCGAGGTTCGGGATGGCAGGGCTGAATCCGGCGTCGATGTCGCCATTCAGCCGAATGCGGTGCAACGGCCCGGGAATCGCCGCGCCGCGGTAGGTGAAGCCGCCGCTGATGTAGAGTTCGCCCTCGGGGCTCACGCGCGCGAAGGGCTCGTGAATCTGGGACACTTCGGCGCGTCCGCCATCGGCGAAGGATAAATCAAGCTGGCCGGATTCGTGCAGGCGGAAGATTTCATACCCGCTGTATCCCACCGGCGCATTGGAACGTCCGGCGTTGACGAAGGCGTAGATCGTGTTCGTGGGGCCGCTGACCATGTGAGTCACGAAGGCCGCGAACAAGCCGAGTTCCGCCAGCGTGGGTGGAACAAAACTTCCGAGGCGCACGCCGCTCGAATTCACCTCGGCGATGGGCAGCCGTCCCGGGGTGCCGTTGGTCGGGTCTGGATCCAGACTGTGATTGCCATAGATGAACACGCGCCCGCTGAAGGAGGTCAGCGCACCGCGCGGCTGCATTCCGGCCAGATTTGTGTCCGCCGTCCCGGCCACCGCGCCATCCGTCGTCAGGGTGACGAACCCCGTGGAGCGCTGGAAGTTCACGTCGTTGAAATCGCCCACGACCGCGACGCGGCGATCCGGGAAGAGCGCCATCCCCGACACGGTGCCACGGTTGGTGGAGCCGGGAATCACAGTAAGATTGGTCACGATGACGTTGGTGATCATGGAGAGGTTGGTGAGAATCCTCGTATCGACCACGGTTCGGAACGTCACTGGCGAAAACGCCGGGTCCAGCCTGCCGTTGGGCAGCAGGTGAGTCACCGCCGCAAGGCCCGCTCCGCCGTAGTTGGTGAAGTAACCGCCGGCGAAAAGGCTGCCGTCATCCGAGATCGCCAGCGATGTGGGAAACGCGTCCGAACCGGCGATAGTGACAAAATTCGTGTCCCTTGCGCCGGGGATTTGGGCGAGCCCGGTGACCGCTCCAAGGCAAAGCCACCAGACGCAACAATGGAAGAATCGAGAGGGAGCTGCACCTTGGGAATTCTGATTCATAGCTGAACCCGACGCTAATCATCCCAAGGTGTGAAAGCAAGATGGCAGTCGGAAACCGGGGCGTTCGGGCGCAACTTGATGGCCTGTTGCCCAAATGCCGTCACCACGTCGGACCGCGAGCCGTCCCGGCTCGCAGCGCGTCGCCCGGGCGACGATCCGCGCAGACTTCCGCGAGTCGGTGCGCTCCACCCGCTGCGACCGGGGACCGGTCGCGGTCCGCTTTGGGCAACACGCCCTCAAGAGGTGCCCGGTGCGTTCGGAAATGGCGGTCAGGAAGGCGAAGGTGTGTGGACTGCGAAAATATGTTTCCGCAGTCCATGCCTCCATCCGTGCCGTTCCCGCTCATCTCATCGCCGTGTCCACGCCGCGACCATCCGCGCCTTCGCCGTCGAGGTCGATGAGGATGTCGCGCGGCTCCGCGCCCTTGCTTGGGCCGACGATGCCGCGGCCTTCGAGTTCATCCATGATGCGCGCGGCGCGGCCGTAGCCGAGCTTGAGGCGGCGTTGCAGGAGCGAGACGCTGGCTTTCTGTTCGCTGCGGATGACCTCGATGCATTGCTCGATGAGTTCCTCGTCCTCGCCGCAGCCGCTCTCGTCGTTCAGGCTGCTCGTGGGCTTGGAGAGTTGCTGGTGGATTTCCACCTCGTAGCTGGGCTTGCCCTGCTTGGCGATGAAGTCCACGGCGTGCTGGATTTCCTGGTCGGTGATGAGCGCGCCCTGGGCGCGGATGAGCTTCGCGGAACCGGGCGGCAGGTAGAGCATGTCGCCCTTGCCCAGCAGTTTGTCCGCGCCCATCGCGTCGAGAATCGTGCGCGAGTCCACGCGCGCGGCGACCTGGAACGCGATGCGCGCCGGGAAGTTCGCCTTGATGACGCCGGTGATGACATCGACGCTGGGGCGCTGCGTCGCGACGATGCAGTGAATGCCGGCGGCCCGCGCCATCTGCGTGATGCGCGCGATGGCCATTTCGACATCGGCG
>JBDHQG010000517.1:0-3701 GCA_039806925.1 Limisphaerales bacterium | reverse complement strand
TCCAATTCCAACCGCTATGGCATTCCATCGAAATCTTTACGGGCTTTGGATGCCGATTCGAATTCCTCTTTCATTGCATCAATGAGGTCAAGCCACTCCTCAGGTCGAAGAGTGACGCTCATCTCAGGCTGCTGGTCCTTCAGTCCCTTTTTAAGCACGAACAAGCGCAGTGAAAAACCTTCAAGCTTGGTTCCCTCCGGTTCGCGGTTGATGTGAGCATTAAAATCTAAGCGAATGGACTCCCGATAAAGTTCTTTCTTAGGGAGCTTAACGTACCCTCTGTATTGGTTTTGCTTTGCCATAGTCAGTCAGCAATGTGCCGTTAATCTCTCACCTGCGCCGCCGCCTGCGCCATCGCGGCGACCCAGCCGGGCGGCGCGACCTTGGCGCCCTTGACCTCCTGATGAATGCGCGAGAACTCGCCTTCATCCAGCCACAGGCCGCCGCACGTCGGGCATTGATCGATCTCCACCGACTTCTGCTCCGAGAACCAGCGGCGCTCCAGCACCTGCTCCGGACACCGCGGGCACACGCGCGGCTCGGTGAGCGTCACCGTCTTGTTCGGATCGCGCCAGACGGTGTGCAGGTTCGCCGCGCTGCGGGCATCGACGCGCTGGAGTTCGCGCGCATCAAACCAGATGCCGCCGCAGCCGCCGTAGCAGATGTCCACGGTCATGCCACCGGCAGTTTTTTCGCGGAGGGAATTCTTGCAGGCCGGACATTTCATGGCGGGAAGAATAGGCGGACCCGGACGGCTGGCAACCGCGTTCCATTCGTAGCATCCGGCGTGAGCCGGATCTGATCTCGCGATGACGATCCCAGGGAACAAGTGATCCGGCTCACGCCGGATGCTACAGCAGGAGGTTTTCCGGATCTCTCTACACCAGCACGCCCGGAATCGGCCGGCCCGCGCCGGCCACGCCGGTGAGGCGTTCCTGGCGGCCGCTGATTTCCCAGTAGAGGTTGTCGTTCTTGATGCCGAGCGCGGCGAGGATGGTCGCGTGCAGGTCGCGGAAGTGGACGGGGCTTTCGACGGCCATCAGGCCAAGCTCGTCCGTCGCGCCGAGGCGCAGACCGGGTTTCACGCCACCGCCGGCCATCCAGATGGTGAAGCCTGCCGCGTTGTGCTGGCGTCCGTTGTTCCCCTGCATCATCGGCGTGCGGCCAAATTCGCTCGCCCAGATGACGAGCGTCTCGTCGAGCAGGCCGCGTTGCTTGAGATCGCTGAGCAGCGCAGCGATCGGCTGATCGGTCCAGCGCCCGCGGGGCGTGTGGTTTTTCACCAGGTCGCCGTGGGCATCCCAGCCGTCCTTGTCCGGCATGTCATAGACCTGCACGAAGCGCACGCCACGTTCCACGAGCCGGCGCGAGAGCAGACATTTGCGCGCGAAGCTGACGGTGCGCTTGTCCGAATGCTCGAAGCCATAGCTGCGGCGAAGGTAGTCAGGCTCGCTGTCGAGGCTGCCGACTTCGAGCGCGGCGGATTGCATCCGGTAAGACAGCTCGTAGCTGGCGATGCGCGCGTCGAGTTCCGCAAAGCCCGCATGTTTCTCACGATGCCGGAGGTTCAGTTCGCGAATGAGATCGAGCGACGCGCGCTGGCCGTCGGCGAATTCCTTTGGCGGCAGAAGATCGAGCACGGGCGTGCCGGTGTCGCGCAGACGCGTGGGTTGAAACGCGGCGGGCAGAAAGCCGTTCGAATAATTCGCCGCGCCGCCGAGCGGACCGGCCTCGAAGAGCATCACGTAGCCGGGCAAGTCCTGGTTCTCCGTGCCGAGGCCGTAAGTGACCCACGAGCCGAGGCTGGCCTTGCCGGGGCGAATGTCGCCGGTGTGCAGCTGGTAGCTGGCGGGCGCGTGATTGTTCGAGTCGGCCTGCATCGAGTGAATGATGCAGAGGTCATCGACGTGCTCGGCGACCTGCGGGTAAAGCTCGCTGACCCAGAGCCCGGATTGGCCGTGCTGCGAAAATTTATACGGGCTGCCCATCAGCTCGTCCTTGCAGCCGTGGAAGACGTTCGCGAATTTCGTCGCGTTGACGGCTTTGCGGATCGAGTCCGGCACGGGCTTGCCGTTGAGCTTCTGGAGCTCGGGCTTGTAGTCGAAGGTATCGACGTGCGACGGCCCGCCGACCATGAAGAGGAAGATGACGGACTTGGCGCGCGGCGCGAAATGCGGCGGACGCGCGGCGAAGGGATTGAGCGGATCGAGTTCGACGGCGGGCTTGGCGGCGGCTTGTGCTTCGAGCCGCCACAGCGCGCTTAACGCGACTGCTCCGAAGCCCGCACCCATCTGGTGCAGGAACCGGCGGCGTGAACTGGTTGGAGCGCCGAGGAACATGGTGTTGGGAATTGTCGGTTGAGCGGTCAGCCCTGTCCACTGGAGGGTGGTCGATGCACGCGCAGCTTGTGATCCGTGAGCAGGACGAAGCATCCGGTCCACGAAGAGGCTTCTTCCGCACGGAAGGCCTCGGAAATACGCGCAGCCAGAGCAAGGCGACCTGGAGTGCGCAATCGCACCAACATCAAACCATGATGCGTACCGGGCGCGAACTGCCTGACGTCAGAGAAGTCGAGGTCTTGGGTGATGAGGAATCGTCCACTGGATTGCGCCGCCTTCCAGACGTCAGAGTCAGCGTGTCCGACGATGCCTTCCAATCTCACATTGTCCGTATCCAATCCGAGGCCCGACAGCGTCTGGACCAGCGATTCGGGAAGGTACTCGTCCAGCTTCAACTTCATGCGGCGGCGGGCGCGGGTGGAACGGGCATGTCCTCCTCGGCAGAAGCGGCGGCAAAGGCGATCACCGCGCGCATCGCGTCACGGGACACCGTGGGAAAGTCAGTGAGAATTTCATCAACCGGGGCGCCCTCGGCCAGGCTGGCGAGCAAGGTGCGAACCGTCACTCGTGTGCCTTTGACCACGAGTTCGCCATTGCACAAGTCACGCCTCCGCTCAAAAAAGTCGTGGTAGTTGAAGTTCACGCTGGGAACCTTACCCACAGATCGAGCGTCCGGCAATCATCAGGTTCTTGCCTGGGTTTGATTGCAAGTGGCGGTCAGAAAGACAGGGTATATGGACTGCGGGAACATGTTCCCGCTTTGGCTGCAGCGTAAAATAGCCGGAGATCCCGAATCCTCCAATGGTGCAGCCAAAGCGGAGTCCTGCCTCCGCAGTCCACAGGCTTCGCCTTCCTGACCGCCACTTTCAATCGCACTCTTTTACCTTCTTGTGAAGTATTTCGAGCAGCGCTCTTCCGGCGATCAAGTTACGCCAGAATCTCCTTCACCACCTGCGCCTCCGCATCCACGCCGGTGAGCTTCATGTCCACGCCCTGCCAGCGCACGGTGAACTTGCGGTGATCGATGCCGAGCTGGTTCAGGATGGTCGCGTGCAGGTCGCGCACGTGGACCGGGTTCTCAACGACGTTGTAGCTGAAGTCATCCGTCTGGCCGTAAACGGTCCCGCCCTTGATGCCGCCGCCGGCCAGCCACATCGTGAAGCAGCGCGGATGATGATCGCGGCCGTAGTTTTCCTTCGAGAGGCCGCCCTGGCTGTAGATCGTGCGCCCGAACTCGCCGCCCCAGATGATGAGCGTGCTGTCAAAAAGGCCGCGTGACTTGAGATCGTTGATCAGCGCGTAGGTGGCTTGATCGATGTCCTTGCACTGCATCGGGAGACGTCCGCCGGCGTTCGAGTGATG
>JBDHQG010000516.1:0-3705 GCA_039806925.1 Limisphaerales bacterium | reverse complement strand
GTCATGGCCCGCGACGATCTCGGTGTCGCCCCAGTGATTGGTGCGTGAGGTCGGTTCCTTGCGCTCGTGTCCGGCGAGCGGCCAGAATTGCCATCCGCGCAGGCTGTCGCCCTGGCGCAGATGGAAGAACGGGAAGAGGTAGTTGTCGGTGACGACATCCTTCTTGCGTGTTTGAAGGTAGACGGGGAACAGGGTGAACTTCACCTCGTCGCGAAAGAGGCGTCCGCGAATGGTGCCGTGGAAGGGGAAGAGCGCGGTGTAGTTCTTTTCGGGAATCTTCGAGCGCTGTTGAAAATAGAACGGGAAGAGCGTGAAGCGATTGATGTTCGTCTCGGACTGCGTCTGGCCGCCGGCGAAGCTCAGCAGCTGGATGACTTGAAAGCGATACTCGCCGCCGTAGCGATTGTAGGTGATCCCTTTCCACAGAAAGTCGAACCACTCGAAGTCGACATCTTCGTTCTTCGTGTAAGAGAAGAGCGGGGGAACAGCCCAGGTGCGGGTGAAGCTCCCGTCGTCCTCCACTGCCTGATCATAGTAGAAGGGTCCGACAGCTTCGGTGCGTTCGCCGGAATCAAGCGTGAGCTTGAATTCGTGGAAGAGGGGGCCGGCCTGGACGTCACCGACGTTCGCCTCAACGAATCCGCCTCCGGTCGCCAGCAGGCCGGTCAACCAACCGAGAGTCTGTAAGGAACGGCATCGTAACATGTAACGCGGGACAATGATTAGCACCGGAACTTCGCGGGACAAATCAGAAATGGGCCGGGATCAGTCACAGGAAAAGATAACGTTAACGAGATTCTGTGAAGCGGTGAACTTCAGTAAAAACGGGGTTTGACATCGGAGTTGAACGGACTATTCTCGGCCCAGACTTGAGGTTTTTACCTCGGTTCCTCCCGACCCAGCGTCGATTGTGCATTATCGCGCTGGGTTTTTTTTATCGACCAGCCGTGGCGATCCAGGAGGTTCAGGATCGCGGGAAGGAAGGTCAACCCAATGAACATGCACGTCGCCGTTCCCGTCGCCATCACGTAGCCGAGGCTTTCGATGCCCTGATGTTTTGCGGCAATCAAGCTTCCAAAGCCGGCGATGGTCGTGAGTCCTGAAACGAACACCGCCTTGCCCGTGCTCTTGGCGAGAATGCTCGGATGCATCTCTTCCGCGAAACGATTCAGGATGTGAATTCCATTCGTCACGCCGATTCCGACGACCAGGGGAAGGGTCATCACATTTGCGGGGTTGAAGTGAATTCCCGAAAGCCCCATGAACCCGGTCATCCAGAGAAACCCGACTCCCACCGGGACCAGCGACAGGAACACGCAGGACACGCTGCGGAAGTGGACGAAAACCAGGATCGCAATCGCCAGCAGCGAATAAAGCGCGGCCTCCTCAAAGCTTTGCTTCAGCAACGTCGTGTATTCGAGCAGCTGCACCGGCGTGCCCGTGGCATGGCGATCCACCTTCCGCAAGTCCGCCACGAAACGCGCCTGGTTCTCGCGCTCCCAGATGTTTTCTTTTGGATAGATTTGCAGCAGGTGCTTGCCGGTGATGCCGACAAAGCGATTCCGCAACGTCGGCGGCAGATCGTCCACCGTCATCTTGCCGCTGGCGTCCTGCTGTTGAATGGAAGTGAACGTCTGATGCACGTCGTTCAACAACGCCTGCTGAAAGTGGGCGAGCTTCTCCGCGGCCGGAGCCCGGTCATCCAGCAGCAAACGTTGCCGCAGCGCGCTGATCGCCTGCCGGAGCGAGGCGACCTGCTCGCGAAGCTGCGCTTCATCCGCGCCCAGCTTGCCGAGGATCAGCCCGAGGTAACCATGCAGCGAGAACAGCGCCTGATCGAGCTCCGGGATGTTGACCAGATTGGTATCGGTGGCCTGGAACTGGATCTCCGCCGCCACCTGCTTGATCCCGCGGATGACATCGAGCTTTCGACCGACATCCTCCGTCAGGTAGGGCGCCATGGAATCCACCGTCGAAACCGTCGGCAGGTTGGTGAGCGTCGCGATCAGGTTGGTCGCCTGCGTGGCGTTGGTCGCCATGATGGCGCCAAACAAGACCGAGCGCGGCGACGATTCGATCAGCTTGTCCTGGAAGAGCACCGCCGGCAGCCCCGCGCTCTGCATGTTCAGCAGGTTGTAATCGAACGTCACCCTCCGCGACGGCACGAGCGCCAGCAGCGCCAGCGCCGTGATCACCGCCGCCGCCGTGACGGGGCGCCGCAGCCAGATGTTCTCGATGCGCGCGCGGATGTCCATCTCCTCCGCCTCCTTCTTCTCCAGCTTCGGGCCGAGTTGATGATCGAGCACGTTCTGGCGTCCGCGCAGGATCAGCACGGGCAGCAACGTCATCATCGGGATCAGGCAGACGAGCAGGCCCCCGCCGCAGATGATGCCCATCTCCTGGATGCCCTTGAAGTCCGTGAACGCCATCGCGAAGAACGCGCCCGCCGTGGTGAAGCCGCCCGTGAAAATCCCCATGCCCGTGTTCACCATCGCCTTCTCCAGCGCGGCGTGCTGCGTGCGGCCGTGGCGCAGCTCCTCCTCGTAGCGCGTGATCAGATGCACGCCGAAATCAATCGCCAGCCCGATCAGGATCGGCACGAACGTGATCGTCAGGATGTTCAGGTGCCCGACCGTGAACGTCGTGAACGCCATCGTGTAGGCCAGCCCCACCAGCAGGCACAGCGTCGCCTTCAGCGGGCGTCCCGTCTCGTGATATCCATAGACGAAGATCAACAGCACAATGACGAGCGAGATGATCGAGGCCAGCGTGCTGTCCTTCTGCGACTGCTCCATCTCGTCATGCTCCAGCACCGGTTCGCCCGTGATGCCGACGTTGAGCCCCGGCACCTCCACCTGCGTCTCCTGCACCAACTCGCGCATCCGCCGCACCGCCAGCCCGCGGCGCTCCTCGGAAACCGCCTGCGCCGTGGCGAGGTAAATGCGCCCCTTGCCGAACGTGATGTAAAGTTCCTGCTCCGCCTTCTCGCTGCCGTCGAACAACGCGTTGATGCCCGGCGTCGGCGGCGTGCCAAGCCGCAGCAAACCATCCGTCGCCTGGCTGATGATGCGCTCCAGCGCCGGCAACGCGCGCACCAGCGACTTGTTCTCGTCCGACTCTTCCTCCTTCGCGTGCGAGATTTGCCAGTTCACCAGGTTCACCAGCGAGACGAGATTCGTCGCCTTCGTGAACTGCTGGAGGAACGGCCGGAAGTCCGTTAGGGACTGCTGCATCGACCGCAGATCCTTCTCCGGCACGAATTGCAGCGCCTTCGGGCCCATCATCTTCAAGTCGCCCTTGTAGAAGACATGCGCGAACAAGTTTGTCTCGATCGGCGTCCTGCCGTCCGCGGCGGTCACCGTCGTGCGCTCCGCCTCCAGCTTCGCGCCGAGCCGCTCCACGAACTGGCGGTTCTTCTCCATCTGCTCGCTCTCGACCACCGCCACGATGTCGTCCTCCACCGGGAACTCCTTCCGGAATTCCAGGAAGACCTTGTGATACTCCTTCTCACCGCAGACCAGCGCGTTGCGGCTCGTGTGAAATTCGAGATTCTCGACCGTGTACCAAATCGAGAGCGCTGCCCAAATCAAGTGCGGCCAGCCGAACCACGCGCGATGCCGGAACACGAGTTCCGACAGCCGCAGGAGCAGCCGTTCACCGAGCGATTTCGTCGAGGCAGCCATTCAGGCTATTGGATGTCGCCGA
>JBDHQG010000515.1:0-3706 GCA_039806925.1 Limisphaerales bacterium | reverse complement strand
GTGCATGACCTCGGCAAGATTCTTTGCCTGTGGGGCGAGCCGCAGTGGGCCGTGGTCGGCGACACGTTCCCGACCGGCTGCGCCTATTCCGACAAGATTGTCTTCCCCAAATTCTTCGAGGCCAATCCGGACAGCAAGGATTCGCGATTCCAGACCAGGTGCGGTGTCTACGGGGAAGGCTGCGGCCTCGACAACGTGATGCTGTCCTGGGGCCATGACGAATATATTTACCAGGTCTGCAAGGATTACCTGCCGCAGGAAGGTCTTTACATGCTGCGGTATCACTCGTTCTACCCGTGGCATCGCGAGTCCGAATACGATCACCTCTGCGACGCGCGCGACCGGGGGATGTTGAAGTGGGTCCAAGCCTTCAACCCCTACGATCTCTACACCAAGAGCCACGAAAAGCCGGATGCGAAAAAACTCCGCCCGTTCTATGAAGAACTGATCGCGGAGTATTTCCCGGCGAAGGTGCGGTGGTAGGCGGTTCCGCCCCGGCGAACCGTCAGCTCACTGCTGCGGGAAGCCGGGAGGCGGCGGAAGGTTGATCTGGCGTGGAACCCAACGTGGTCTTGTGGCAGTTCCCGGCGTCTGAGGATTCTGGATTCCAACCCCGCCATCATCCACGCCTCCAACGGGCGCCTCTGGATTTGGATTAATCACCGTCGGCGGTAGTGGAGGAAAACGTATCCCTGTCTCCCGCGAAATCTGCTGGTTCACCGCGCGGTTCTGCTCCAGTTGCAACACGCTCTCCTCGGCACTCAGCGGAACGGTTGGCTGATTCCCACGGATGTTCCGAGACGGAATGCTGCGAAAACCATCCGTGGTCGGAGCGCCCGCCGCCGCCGGATTTGCTGAATTCGCCGCCGGGGCTACCGCCGGCGCGCCTCCGCCCATCATCACTCCGCGTCCCCCTGTCCCGTAATTGTTGTAGGTCGTATGCGACACAGGCGGCGGGACGGAGCCGGGCGCGACCGGCGGCGGGACCATTCCCGGAACGGCCGGCCCAGGAGTGGACTTTGCGACCTTGAACGTCAGGTTCGTGATGACTCCCCCGTTCTTCACCACCACTTCGTTCTTCTCGACGTTGATGGAAACCACCTCGACGGAATCGACCCGTTCGCCTTCCGAAAGGATCGGCTTGATCATCGGTTTGCCCGGCCCGGGGATGATCTCCAGCAGCGCGCGCTTGCTGGACAGGATGCTGGTGATGCCCGTGACTTCAACCGTGGCCGGCGGCGCGGGCGGCGCCTTGGTGCTGGGATCTTCGGGCGGTGCCGGCGGCGGTGGCGGCTTCAAACCGAACGGATTCCGCTCGACGATCGCCTCATAGGGATTCGCCTTCGTGTCGGCCCGCGAGTTTCCGGCTCCGCTGACCAGCATCGACGCGGTCGCGAGCCAAACCAGACCTGACTTGCAGCGCTTCATGGAGCAAAACATACGTTAATGCCGGGGGCGGCACCACAGCAAATTTCGGAAGAAGCATCCGAAGCTTGAGGATGATTTGCAGCGAAGAGCGGCCATTCACGGCACGTTGGCACCGGGCGGCAGCACGCGGTTCGGCTGCGGGATGGGCGGAAGCCTCGGGACACGCAACGTCCGCTCCGGCATCGTCACGCCGCCACCCAGGGCCACGGAACGCCGAACCGACGCGGGCGCCATGTCAGGCGAAGCGCCGATGCCGGCGATGCCCGCCGCAGGATTTCCATTGAGTGCCGGCGTGTGAACCGGTGGTCCAGAAACGCCGCTGCCGGCCGCCTTCAGCGAAACATTTGTGACAACCGATCCGTTCCGCAACATCACCAGGCCTTTCTCCATGCTGATTGAGATGACCTCGACCGCATCCACGCGTTCGCCGACGCCCAGAATCGGTTTCAACATCGGCTTGCCGAGACCGGGCACGATTTCCAGCAACGCGCGCGGCGTGGACAATATGCTGGTAATCCCCGTGACCTCGACCGTCGCCAGAGGCGGCGCCGGAACCACCGGGGCGACTGGAGTGGAATCGACCACGGGCGGCGGGCGGAGCGCGAAAGGATTTCGTTCCACAATCCATTCATACGGATTCACACCCACGCCGGCTGTCGTTGTCAGCGAAAAGCCCGTGGCCATAAAAACCGTCAGCAGCCAGCGCGACCGCAACATTTCCGTGCGCATGGGAAAAGAAACACCGCGTCCCGGTTTTGGTTTCGCGGCACCCCATGATAAACAAACCGCCGGAAGCATGAAGCCTCCGGCGGCGTTGCGAAATAATCTGGAACCGGATCAGTAGGCGGCCTGCGCGCCCTTGATATTGCGCTTGGGCATCCACGGCATCATGCCGCGGAGACGCTCGCCGGTCTTCTCGATCTGGTGCTGCTCGTCTTTCTTGAGCAGGGCGTTGTACTTCTTGTAGCCGCCCTTGTATTCCTTCACCCAATCCTTGGCGAACTTGCCGGTCTGGATGTCTTTCAGCGCGGCCTTCATGCGCTTCTTCACGCCAGCATCGACGATCTTCGGACCGACCAGCACATCGCCCCACTTCGCCGTCTCGGAGATCGAGAAGCGCATGCCGGCGATGCCCTTTTCATTCATCAGATCCACGATGAGCTTCAGCTCGTGCAGGCATTCGAAGTAAGCCATCTCGGGCGAGTAACCCGCCTCGACGAGCACTTCAAAGCCGGCCTTCACCAACGCGGTCGTGCCGCCGCAAAGAACGGTCTGTTCGCCGAACAAATCCGTTTCGGTCTCTTCCTTGAAGTTCGTCTCGATGACGCCCGCGCGCGTGCCGCCGATGCCCTTGGCCCAGGCGAGCGCGATCTTCTTCGCGTCCTTGCCGGGGTTTTGATAGACGGCGATCAAGCTCGGCACGCCCTTGCCTTCGGTGTACTGGCGGCGGACGATGTGGCCGGGGCCCTTCGGCGCGACCATGATCACGTTCACGTTCTTCGGCGGGACGACCGTCTTGAAATGGATCGCGAAGCCGTGCGAGAAGACGAGCGTCTTGCCCTTCGTGAGGTTCGGCGCGATGTCCTTCTCGTAGGCGGCGGCCTGCTTCGTGTCCGGCAGCGCGACCATGATGACGTCCGCGCGCTTCACGGCTTCCGCCGTGGTGAAGACTTCAAAGCCCTTCTGCCTGGCGACCGGAACAGACTTGCTGCCTTCGTAGAGGCCGATGATGACGTTCAATCCGCTGTCCTTGAGGTTCAGCGCGTGGGCGTGACCCTGGGAGCCGAAGCCGAGGACGGCGAGCGTCTTGTTCTTCAGCACGTTCAAGTCGGCGTCTTTGTCAGTGAATACTTTCGCGGGCATGGGAGGGGATTGGGTTGGAGTGTTGGAGTTATGGAGTATTGAAAGAATCTATGGTCGGGCCGGCGCTGAATACGGAGACTGTTTCACTGATTACTACTTCCTCGGCAGCGCGACCTTGCCGGTGCGCGCGAGTCCGGTGACGCCGAAGGTGTTCATCAGCTCGAGGAATTTCTCCACCTTGCTCTCGTTGCCGGTGATTTCGACGGTCAACGACTGCGGCTGCACGTCGACGATCTTCGCGCGGAAGATGTCGGTGATCTGCATCACCTCGGCGCGCGTCTTCGAATCCACCTTCACCTTCACCAGCACCAGTTCGCGGTCCACATAGTCCGCGTCCCGGAAATCCTGCACCTCGAGCACGTTCACCAGCTTGTTCAGCTGCTTGACGATCTGCTCGATGGTCGCGTCATCGCCG
>JBDHQG010000514.1:0-3708 GCA_039806925.1 Limisphaerales bacterium | reverse complement strand
TCGCGCGGCGAAGCATCCTCGGAATCGCGACGCCAGTAGTAACGCCGGAGCACTTCCATGCCCGCGCTGGAAATATCGATCTCGATGGAGGGCAGCGTGGTCCGGACAAAGAGCTCATCCTCGGGAGCCGGCCGGGGCACCGCCTGCATTTCCGCCCCGTGTCCGGCCGCCACCGCGCCGTGGAACAGCGCGAGGCAAAGCAGAGCCCGGGAACGTGGGCGTATGGCTGGGCGTTTCATTTCCACCACTGAGTTTCATTATGGACGCTGTGGGCACCACCACGTTCAAACCGAATGCGAAACTTTACAATGCCGGTTGTCCACTCCCCACTGGCATCGGCCTTCGGGGCTCGCGAGAAGCTGCTGGTGGTACAGGCCCGTTTCTGGCGGAGTTGGAACTGGTTTCAAAATTCCGTTCTGAACGTAGCCGCCGACGTGAGGAGGCGGATGCTGCATGCCTTCGGTCCATCCGCCTCCTCACGTCGGCGGCTACCTTGCCTTCCGTCATCCGTATTACAGCCAGACAAGTCCAGGCGCGGACGAGAAAGATTGCGGAGCGCGAGCCGTCCCGGCTCGCAGCGCGTGGCCCGGACGGCGGTGCCGGCAAATTTCCACGATGCCGGTGCGCTTCACCTGCTGCGACCGGAGACCGGTCGCGGTCCGTCTGTTTGGACAACACGTCCTGGAGGGCCTGCTGCCCGGCTGTTGCCCAGGTCGGGAAAGGTGGGGCACGTTGCTCTGCGTGCGCCGGAGAACGTCGATAATGAGCAAGAAATTCCCGCAGATTCAGAGAAGTCGCCGATAGATTTCTAAATCGGCGGCTTCTCTGAATCTGCGGGAGCGTTGGTTCTCCGCGTTCCGGTCTGCGCGTCATTTAGGCAACGGGACTGTGTCATCTCTCGCGGCCCATCATTGCCTTGTTCCAGTTGAAACTTCGTAACCTTTAGAGCGTCCAGAAGTCTCCTTTACAGCTCCATGAAAATCCGGTTACGGGCAGGTAAATCCGTTACAAAACCCGTCCGCAGGCTTGATTTACCGGTATCGCTTTGTTACAACATGGGCGTTCCAGCACTTGGGTCAGCGGTCGCGGTTGGTTTGGGTTCGCGAATGCAGTGCATCTTCACAACATCTGGTCTGTCACATTTGATGTTCCTTCGCTTCGGGCGGGACCGTGGATGTATTGTCGAATCGCGGCGCACCCTTCTTCCACTGCACTCATCTGAACCTCATTTCACTTCAGTTCACAGACATCACAAAACCCTATGAAACCAATGAAACTACTCAGATTGGCCGCTCTCGCTGCGGCGCTTGGCGCAGCCTCCAGCGTTCAGGCCGGGACCATCACGAGCGAGATGGTGGTCCACCTGCCGTTCGATGGTGATTACTCAAACCTCGCCTTCGGATCCCCGGTCACAGCCGCTCCGGTAGGTGCTCCGACGCTTGAAGCTGGTCGCATCGGCTCGGGCGCGGTGCGAGTCTCCACGGCAGGCGACGGATCGTTCTTCAACTACGTCACTCTCGGAAACCCGGCGGAGCTTAATTTTGGTGGAGCCACCGACTTTACGGTCTCGGCCTGGGTGAAGATCAATTCCAAGAACAGCGATCCGTCGTTCCTCGCCAACAAGGACTGGGATTCTGGCGGGAATACCGGCTGGGTGATCTTTGTCGGTGGTGGTGGAAATCTCGGCTGGAATTATCGTGAGAGCGGCTCAGCTCGTGTCGATGCGAGCGGTCCTAACGTCAACGACGGCAACTGGCATCACATCGCCGTGAGTTACAAACGGGACGGCAATGCGATTACTTTTTTGGACGGCGTGCTGGTAGCCACCACCCCGATTGGGCCTGCCGAGGAGACGCTTGACTCCGGAATGCCCACGAACATCGGGCAGGATGGCGCTGGTGATTACAGTCCGGCGATTGACGCGTTGATCGATGATGTCGCCATCTGGCGTCGTGCGGTCACTGGCTTTGAGCTTGCGCGGATCTATACATTCGGCACCAACGGCGTAAAGGTCAGCGATATTCCCGATGCTCTGGCCTCGACGTTTAGCGGATCCGTTCCCGTCAATGGCGCCAAGGATGTGCGCACGGACACGATCGTCTCCGCTGATATCGTGGATGGACCAATCGCGCTGGATGTCGGAACCGTCCAGATGACCATCAACGGGACCGCCGTGGTGACTGCCAGCTCGAAGCTCGGCAGCGTCAACACGATCTCCTATCAGAGCCCGGAGCCGTTCGTCTTCGGCAGCAACATCACCGCGCAATTGACCTTCAACAACGGGATATCCTTGGTGACCACCCAATGGTCCTTCACCGTAATCAACGTGCCCCAGGCGCGGGGCATCACGGGCCAATGGGACTTCAACGGCGGCGACCTCGGCGCCACCATCGGCCAGCCTTTGGAATATAACGACGGGCCCGCCGGGTTGACCGCGTCCGGGACGCGCTTCGGAACCACCACCTCGTTCGGCATCGCGGACATTGGCGGGCACAGCGCCTACGTCATGGAAACCAAGAAGATCACCAACTCGACCCTCGGTTATCTCATGAGACACGGTGCCCGGCCCAACGGCGATCCCACCGCGACGAAGGTGAACCAGTGGACGATGATCATGGACATCCTCATTCCCACGGAAGGGTGGCACTCCTTCATCCAAATCGACAACTCGGGTGACGGCGATCTTTTTGTCAATCCGGCCAACGGCATCGGTATTTCCGGCTCCTACCAAGGCACCATCGTTCGTGGCCAGTGGCATCGCGTGGCGTTTGCCGTGGATATGACACAGGGCCTGATTTCCAAGTTCATCGATGGCGTCAAGGCCAGTGATCAGAACGCGGGCGGATTGAATGGCCGCTGGGCCTTGCTGCCGACGTCGCTGCTGTTTGGAGATGAAGACTCCGAATCGCAATCCTCGTACGTGAACAGCATCCAGATCCGCAACTACAAGATGACGGACGAAGGCATTGCCGCGCTCGGCGGACCCGCGGCGGATGGTGTTCCGCTGGTCAGCGGCCAGTGGGATTTCGAGGCCGGCAACCTCGTGGCGACCATCGGCACGGACATCGCCCCGCGCACGGACACGGAATTCGTGACCCAGTACGAGACCGCCATCCTCGACGACGGCGTGGCCAATGTCATGCGCTTCAACTATCCCGGCGGAACCTCGCCTGCCGAGAACGCAGCGCGCGTGCCGCTGGGCTACATCCTGCCTCACGGCATCCTGGCCAATGCCGGCGGCGAAAAGGTGAACCAATACACCCTGATCATGGACATCATGTTCCCGGCCAGCAGCAGCTCGAGCTATCGCGCGCTGTTTCAAGTGGGGACGAACAATGACTCCGATGGCGATTTCTTCATCAATGACAACGGCAACGGCATCGGCATCTCCAGCCAGTATCAGGGCAACGTCACCCCCGATGTCTTCCATCGCGTCGCCTTCACGGTCGACCTGACCAAGCGCGAGCTCGGCAAATACATCGACGGCGTGAATGTCGTCACGGCGCCCGTGGGCTCCGCTCCGCTGGGAACCGGCTTGTTCCAATACCTGAGCGCGACAGACGGAGTCGTGGACAAGCGCTGGTCGCTGGATCCGATTGCCCTGCTGTTCTCCGATGAAGACGGCGAGACGGCGGCGGGCGTGGTGAACAGCATCCAGACGCGTCCGGTGGTGCTGACACCCGCGCAGATCGCCCAGCTGGGCAAGGC
>JBDHQG010000513.1:0-3716 GCA_039806925.1 Limisphaerales bacterium | reverse complement strand
CGGCAGCGGCGAAGGACAACGAGAAGCTGACGCGTGAACAGTTGGATCGCTATAGGATCAAGGACGAGATCCAGCGCGACGATTTGCAGAAGCAGTTGCTCGATCCGCTGTTTCCGGAGATCGAGATGGAGAAGGCGCCCGTGAAGGAGAAAGGCGACAAGAGCCTGTAGGCTTCCGGCGATGTGGCGTTTGGGCAAACGGGAAGAGGCAGCAGGCCGCTGCGGCGGCTGGTGCGTCTTGGCGCGGATCGCGGCGACGGCTTTGATGGTCTGCGTGGCTGGATGCGCTTCGAGCGGGCGGAACGCCGGCGAACCCCTCGTGCAAAGCCTGCATCTGTTCAGCGTGCCGGTGGCAGTGAACCTCGATGGCCAGCCGGGTCCGGACGGGTTCTCGGTGCGCGTTTACGCGAAGGGGTTGAAGAGTTCGAAAAGCGTGTTGATCCCAAGGGGAAAGCTGGAGCTGTTGATGTTTGATGGGATTGTCGCCGAGGGGCAGAGCCCGCTTCCCCAGCCATTGAAGACGTGGCAGTTCACCGGCAGCGAATTGAAGAAGCACGCGGGGCACAGCGCGCTGGGCGAAGGTTACCGTTTCACGTTGCGTTGGGAGGAGGCGCGCCCGACGCGCGGGCGGCTGACGATTGTGGTCCGCTACCTTCCTGAGTCCGGCCCCGCCATTGTCTCCGCGCCCAGCTCGATTGCGATGGGAGCAAAGTAGACGTGGGTCGGGAGACTTTTACACGCTCGCCGTCCGTTTAACTTCGCTATTGGCAACGCGCTCTTCTCTCCCATACTCCTCGGCCTATAACGACGTATGGCTGAAAAGAATTCCGGCGAACCAAAGAAGCAGGCTGTTTATGACGAGAGCAAAATCAAGACGCTCTCGTCTCTTGAGCACATTCGACTGCGCACGGGCATGTATATCGGGCGCATCGGCGACGGCTCGCACTACGATGACGGCGGCTACATTCTGCTGAAGGAAGTCGTCGATAACACCATCGACGAGTTCATCATGGGCCACGGCAAGGAGGTCCAGATCACCATCGAGGACACCAACGTCACCGTGCGCGATTTCGGCCGTGGCATCCCGCTCGGGAAGGTCATCGACTGCGTCTCGCAGATCAACACGGGCGCGAAGTACAACGACGACGTGTTCCAGTTCAGCGTGGGCTTGAACGGCGTCGGCACCAAGGCGGTGAACGCGCTCTCGAAAGATTTCTACGTGCGCAGCCATCGCGACGGCGAATTCGCCGAAGCGATCTTCAAGCAGGGAAAGCTCAAGAAACAGGCCACGGGCAAGACGACGGAGCCGAACGGCACGCTCATCCGCTTCACGCCGGACCCGGAGATTTTCAAGAAGATCGAATTCCGCATCGAGCTCGTCGAGAAACGCCTGCGCCATTACAGCTACCTGAATACCGGCCTGAAGCTGATCTTCAACGGCAAGGTCTTCCAGTCGCGCCACGGCTTGCTCGATCTCGTGATGGAAGATTTGCAGTCGGACAACGCCGAGCCGATCTACGCGCCGCTGCATTACACGAGCAAGACGCTGGAATTCTGCTTCACGCACACGAACAGCCGCTACGGCGAATCGTTCTACTCGTTCGTGAACGGCCAGTACACGAGCGACGGCGGCACGCACCTCAGCGCCTTCCGCGAAGGGCTGCTCAAGGCCGTGAACGAATACTCCAAGGCCGGTTACGACGGCGATGACGTGCGCGAATGCATGGTTGGCGCGGTGGCGATTCGCCTGAAGGATCCGGTCTTCGAATCGCAGACCAAGAACAAGCTCGGCAACACGGAGATTCGCTCCGAGCTGGTGAACAGCGTGCGCGAGGAGCTGCTGCACTTCTTCAATCGCAACAAGGAGGTCGCCGAGAAGATCATGGCGAAGGTGGAGGACACCAAGCAGCTCCGCAAGGAACTGCAGGACGTGAAGAAGCTCGCGCGCGAACGCGCCAAGGCCGTGACCCTGCGCATCCCGCAGCTCAAGGACTGCAAGCAGCACCTCGACAAGGCGAAGGGCAAGGGCAAGGAATCCATGATCTTCATCTGCGAAGGTCAATCCGCCAGCGGCTCCATCACGAGCTGCCGCGACGTGAATACGCAGGCCGTCTTCACCCTCAAGGGCAAGCCGCTCAACGTCTGGGATCTGAAGCGCGACATCGTTTACAAGAACGACGAGATGTACAATCTCATGTGCGCGCTCGACATCGAGGACAACCTCGAAGGACTGCGCTACGGGAAGGTGATTCTCGCGACGGACGCCGACGTGGACGGCCTGCACATCCGCAACCTGCTCATCACCTATTTCTACAAATTCTTCGAGCAGCTAGTGCATGACGGCCATGTGCATGTGCTGGAGACGCCGCTCTTCCGCGTGCGCAACAAGGAGAAGACGATCTATTGCTACAGCGAAGCCGAGCGGGATGCCGCCTCCGCGCAGCTTGGGAAGAACCCGGAGATCACGCGGTTCAAAGGACTCGGAGAAATCAGCCCGAAGGAATTCGCGCAGTTCATCGGCGACGACATGCGGCTGAGCAAGGTGGAATACGCGCCGCGCCAGGACGCCTCGAACATCCTCAGTTTCTACATGGGCAAGAACACGCCCGAGCGGAAGGACTACATCATGGAGAACCTCGTGGTGCCGGTGGAGGATTGATGGAAAGCGCGGCTGTGTGGCCCCAAAACCATCACGGCGATGGCGCACACTTGAGCGGCTAGGGAAAGCCGCGAAAGGAATTTGCCTCCAGTTCGGTGGCGGGGTTCGCCTGCTGCGCCCGGGATCGGTGGGCGGGGTGTTTGGGGGCGTTTGGGAAAGATTGTAAAGAGTTTGGGATTGCTCTTTTGAGGAGGGTGTCTAATATGCCGGGCAAGTCCTCCTTCTGATATGCTTGGCGCCTGTTCCCAAACGCAGGTTCTCAGCGCATGTCCGGGATCCGTTTCCCGGCTGATGTGCAACCTTTTTGCTTCGTGGCGGGTCGGAGCCGGTCTCGGGCGGTGACTTCTCAACAAACCTACCAACACCAAACCAACTATGAAGAAATATCGATTGTTACAGGCCACGGTCAGCGGGGCGCTGACGGCCGCGGCATGGCTTGCCGCGGCGGTGCCGGCGAGCGCGCAGGTGACGAACTGGATTGCTTACAATGATCACCGGGCCTCGACGGCGCCGGTGGCCAATGGATGGCATATCACTGCGCCAAACGTTTCAAATCTCGACATGGGCGCGCCTGCAGATACGTCGGGGCCGTTGACGGATTTCCTGACGGGCGCGCCGCTGACGGCGACGGTGACATTCACACGCACGGGGACGCCGGATGACTTCGGCACGAAGGCTCGTCCAGTGTCCACGAATTCGCCGATGGCGCGGATTTTCTACGGGATTTGCGATTTGGCGAATGACGGCCTGGTGGGTGTGCGTGCGATGCCGCCGAACACGGCGGAGAGTTTTGTGACGATAACTTTTGCCGGTCTGGATCCGGCCAAGCGTTATGTGTTTCGTGGCAGTGAGACGCGCAACGGCGGTTACGGAACGCGGTGGTCGGTGGCGGCCATCACGGCGCAGGGTTGGACGGATGCGCACATCAATGGCAACGGTGTCATTTCGCGGGTTAAAATCACCCACCCATTCGCGGGTTCAAAATCACCCGCCCCCTGAGGCGTGGTGTTCATAACAGGTCTGTTGGTTCGTTCAAGAGGTTTGGCTGCGAGTTAAAA
>JBDHQG010000512.1:0-3718 GCA_039806925.1 Limisphaerales bacterium | reverse complement strand
CGGCGGCTTTCCTGAATCTGCGGGAAACTCGCCGGGACACTCCACCGCAAATCGCAGTCCCTTCGCCTCGCACTTCGGGCGGAACATCGCCTCCATGTCCCGCACCACCGCCGCGAGGTCGAACTCCACCACGCGCAGATCCATCCGGCCGGCCTCGATCTTCGAGAGGTCCAGCACGTCGTTGATCAGCGAGAGCAGATGCTCGCCGCTGCGCTCGATGGTTTCGATGGACGGACGCAACGGGCCCGGCAGCCGCCCGTCCCGCTGGAGTAACTGCGAGTAGCCGAGGATGGCGTTCATCGGCGTGCGAATCTCATGGCTCATGTTCGCCAGGAACTGGCTCTTGGCCTGGTTCGCCTTTTCCGCCGCGGCCCGCGCCACCTCGGCGGACTCCTTGGCCTTCTGCAATTCCGCGTTCCGCGCTCCAAGTTCCGCGTTCGAGCGCCGCTCCTGCTCCAGCAACTGTTCCTTGAGCCGGTTGGCCTCCTTACGCCGCGCCGTGGCCCGCCAGCCAAGAAACAGCGACGTGAGCGCCAGCGCCGATAACCCGCTGATGATGCCAATCCTCGCCAGCAACCCGGATTCGCGCGCCCGGTCGAACCACAACCGCACCGGCTTGGGCTGGATGTCCGGCTGCGGCCCCGCCAGCGCGGCCATCAAGTCATTCGTGCGCTTGAGTTCGGAACGGTAATACTTCAGCGGATAAACATATCGCGTCTCCGGACCAAGGCGAATGGCTGCTTGCTCGTCTCCTCGTGGCGAGCTGTTGTAAGTGGATGTGCGAGGATTGAAAGTGATCCACTCGCCGTTATCTAACTGCGCGAAAACAAGCTTCGCGTCTCCCGTCTTTGAATCCCACAGTTTCATCAAACCGTCGCTCCCAATCGACGCCAAGGTTTCTCCCTTCGGGCTATAGCGAATATCGAGCACAGCGCACCCGTGCGCTTTGAACGAGCGTTCCTGCGCTCCGGTCTCAACATTCCAAATCCTGATTGCGCCATCGTTCCCCGCCTCCGCAATAGTCCGGTTGTCCAGGGCAAACACAAGCGCCCTTGCCCAAGCGGGAGTTTTAATGGTGCGATGCTCTCTACCCGTTGCCAGATCCCAAATGTGCAGCGCAGACTCATTGGGCCGAAATCTTGCGGAGCGAGTCGCCAAGTAACGCCCGTTAGGACTGAAGTCTGCGACGTTGACTTCGTTGGAATGGACGAATTCGTATGCGAGGGCGCCCGATGTCATGTTCCACACGCGCACACGTCGATCCGCCCCAGCGGCTGCCAGCAACTCGCTGTCCGCAGTGAAGATCAGGGGGCGAGGCCCGGCCTGTGGGGCGGACGGAGAACCGTTGCCTCTGTCGGTCGGAATATCGAAGGTCCAAACCGCGTTGCTGCTTATCCTATCGAACACCATCACGGTCTTTCGGAACGTCTCGGCGTCTTTAGGATCGGGGTTGCCTTTTGCTCGGATAACAGCCACAAACTTATGATTCGGACTCACGGCCATTCCAGCAGAATTTTGGGGTAAAGACCGAACCGGTTCCTGAATGATTCCGGGATCCTCAGGAAATATTCCAATGGAACTCAACAGTTGAATTGCCAAGCGCCCTGCCTTATCTCCGGTTTCAAAATCAAAGCTCCGCCAAGAGACTTCAGGCCGGGAAGGCTCAATCACTCGCTGCGGTCGCCAGTTCTTGGTGTTCCAGAATCTCAACGTCCCGTCGATGCTCCCGGCGCATAATGTCTTGCCATCTCTGGTAAACCTCATTGAGAAAACAGGGGCGATTTTTTCGCCAGTAGCAAGCCGCTGAATGAGCTTTCCTTCAGAAACACTCCACACTTGCAGAGCAGTGTAACGCGGCGTTGGATTGGCTCTCTCGCCCTCCGCTGTGACTAGAAGCTCTCCAGTCCGATCAAAAGTAATGGTCTGAACGGACAAGTCGAAATCGGAAAGAGTTCTTCGTAGCTTCCAAGACCCCGTTTCCCAAAGATTCACGCTATTGTCGAGCCTTCCAGATGCGAGAAGTTTGCCATCAGGACTAAAAGCCAAACACTGAATCCCGTTATCTCGACTGTAGTTCCCCCCGGGAGCATGGTCATCAATCTCGTTAAGCAACGTACCCAATCTCGGATCCCAAATACGGATTACTTCGTCATACGCGTCGCGCATCGTGTAGTAATCACAAAGTCCTGATCCCGAAGCCAGCATCCCGGTAGTCGGGTTAAACGCGACGGTTCTTACTCCGGCTTTATGGCCATTTAGAACATGAAGAAGTCGTCCTGAATTCACCTCCCAGATTCGGACAGTCGTGTCTTGGCTCCCCGAGGCGAGCAGTTTTCCGTCGCTGGAAAACGCCACTGCCCAAATGATGTCTTTGTGGCCGAACAAGGTCTTCAACAGGCTCCCGGAGATGGGATCCCAAAGTCTAATCGCCTCGTCTTCGCCGCCGGAGGCCAGCATCGCCCCGTCCGGACTGTACGCCACGGAACGAACGGGCGCCGTGTGATCAGTCATGTTCTTGAAGAGACGGCCTTCCTTCACATTCCACAGCTTGACAGAACAATCGACAGCACTGCCGCCGTATTGATGATGGTACCCGCCTCCCGAAGCCACCGTCTTGCCATCTGGACTGATGTCAATCGAATGAAGATAGCCGTGCCCCGTTTGAAGAAGGATTTCGTGCTGGCCCGCGAGGCTTGCCGCCGTGCAGTTAAGGGCAAACAGGAACAAACCCACGACGATCGTCCGAACCAGTTCTCTTAGCCAAGGGACTTCCCGGAGCGAATCCCAACGGGATTCCGGCCCGAAGCCCAGGGTTGGAGCGCCGCGACTACCCTGGGTCAGCCGAGCGGAACATTTTCCAACCCCAACGGGGTTGAGGCTGCTTTGTAGAAAAGACAGGGCGCGGTTGGCATCCGACAGCGGCAGAGGACCGCCGCACTCCATGACGCTGCCGCGCGATTCCTGAACCCACGCCAATTCATCCATGAACGAGGCGGAACTCGGCCCGGCCGGCCTGGCTGCGCCCCTCGTCTCCCGCAGATTCAGGGAGCCCGCAGAGGAAGCCGTCTGCAAATCCAGCCCAAGCCACTGTAGCCGCCGATGTGAGGAGGCGGATTCGGCCTGGGATCGCAGCGTCCCCCTCCTCACGTCGGGGGCTACAGGGAGGTTTTGAAGATGCCCCGATGGATGCGGGAATCCGTGGCTTTCCTGAATCGGCGGGAGATTCATCATCCGCACCGAACCGGAGTCCGGCGCTCCTGGGGCGGCGCTGGGTGTGGCGGGATGATTCATTTGGGACAGGTATTGTATGCGTGAAGCTTTCATAAAATGGGAGTTCAAAGATTGTGCGGATGATTTTCGTACTGGTGGTGCTAAGGCACGTTCGGACAGGTGAGGCGATAAAAGGCCGCCTCCGTCTCCGCTGGAAGGGTGACACTCAGCGTGTCTTCGATTTCCACGGGTGCGGTTTCCACCGCCGTCCATCCGGACGCAGGATCGGCGGACGATACCAGCTGCCACGCACCATAGGCACGAGGCCAGGAGATCACGATGCGGCGGGACGGGAGCCGCGCAATCTCCAGCCGAGGGTGTCCGGCGATGAGGCGGACATCGTCCAGCCCGGTGCGTTCCGCCTGTCGATTGCTGAATTCGCCACGGATGGTGAGCCGTTGCAGAGCGCCGAGCACGAGCCGGAAGTCAGCCCCGGTCGCGGGCTGGC
>JBDHQG010000511.1:0-3733 GCA_039806925.1 Limisphaerales bacterium | reverse complement strand
CGTCATTCACATGCGACAACGTCAGCGAGCCCGCGCCCATCGACAGCACGAGCAGTTCGAGATTCGTCCCCGGCTTCACCGCGACAATCGGCGCGAGAATCCCCGCCGCAGTCGTGATCGCCACCGTCGCCGAGCCTGTCGCCACGCGAATCAACGCCGCCGCCACCCAGCCGAGAATCAGCGGCGACACCGCCAAATCCTTCACCATGTCCGCAATCGCCGTCCCCACGCCGCTCGCGATCAACACGCCGTTGAATCCACCGCCCGCGCCCACGATCAACAACGTGGACGCCACTGGTCCGACGCAGTCGTTGGTGAACTTGAGAATCTGTTCCGAGTTGAATCCGCGCGCCGTGCCGAACGACCAGCACGCGAAGAGAAACGCCAGCGTCATCGCCACGAGCGGCTGCCCCAGCGCCATCACCCACGCGCGCACCGGATTCTCCTTCGGCAACGCGATCTCCGCGCCCGTCGCCATCAGCATCAATCCCACCGGCAACAGAATCGTCAGCAGCGACAACCCGAAACCCGGTGCTGAGCCCGGCGGGTTCGCCGCCGTCAACGCCGCCGCCGGACCGCCATCCAGACTCACCTCGTGCCGCGCCGCCAGCCAGCGCGCGCAGAACGGCCCCGCGACAATCGCCGTCGGCAGCCCAATCAACAGCGAGTAAAAAATCGTCCGGCCCACGTCCGCCTTCAACGCGCCGATGGCGACCATTGGTCCCGGATGCGGCGGCACCAATCCATGCGTGACCGACAGTCCCGCCGCCAGCGGAATCCCCAGCACGAGCAGCGGCACCCGGCTTTGTCGCGCGACGGTGAAGAGGATCGGCACCAGCAGCACGAGTCCGACGGAAAACCACACCGGAATGCCCACCGTGAACGCCACGAGCAGCATCGCCCACGGCAGCCGCTTCTCGCCGAGCGAGCGAATCAACGTGTCCGCCACCACTCGCGCGCCGCCGGATTCCGCGAGCAACTTCCCCAGCAACGTGCCGAGCCCGATGATCATCCCGATGCCGCCGAGGATTTTGCCCACTCCATTCTGAAACGCCGTCGCCACGTCGCTGAGGTTCATGCCCGCCGCGATTCCCATCGCCAGCGACGCGAGCACCAGCGCCACGAAGGCGTTCATGCGGAACCGCGCGATCAACACCACCAGCCCGACCACCGACAACAACGCGGAGATCAACAAGCTCGCGTGCTGGCTGAGGCCGGGAATCGTCATGCGTCAAACCTCAGAGAGTGAACCGGCGCGCGCGCGCGGCGACATTCCAACGTTCCACCGCCTGACCGCCCCGCACCACGACCACCGCCGCGTGCAACGCGACCGTTGGGCAGATGTGCCACGGGATGCCGTAGAGACAATCACCCACGGCGAACTCCGCCGCGCGCGACGTCTCGATCACCAAATGCTCTTCGCTGTGCGTCACCGCCTTCGCGTCTGGCACTTGCGGGAAGACCACGCGCGGATGCGGCATCTCGGACGCCACCGCCTTGTGACCGAGATCGAGACACAGGCGATTGCCACCCGGCTTGCTCACCACGCGCGTCAACAACGCTGCCGCGACGAGAAAATCCATGTCCGGCATCTTCGCGCCGTAGCCCGCGTCCCAGAACACACACGTGCCCGGACTGCACTCCACATCGCCGCGCTTCGCGTGAATCGGAAAGGTCGGCGTGCCGCCCGCGACAATCTTCGGCACGGACAATCCCGTCGCGATCAAATCGCGCCGCAACTTCTCCACGGGCGCGAACGCCGCATTGCAATTCGTCGTGCGCGCCGCCAGATCCGCATCGTGAATGTGCCCGTCGTAGGCGTGCAATCCGCCGACGCTCAACCCCGGCATCGCCGCCACGCGCCGATACAACTCCATCGCCGCCGGCCCCGGCTCAATGCCGCACCGATGCTGACCGCAGTCGATGTCGAGCAACACCGTCAGCCTCGCGTCGCTCGCCACGAACGCCTCGGACAACTTCCGCGCCGCCGCTTCGTCATCCACCAGCGCTGCGAACTGCGTGTTCGGATACTGCCGCGCGAGCTGCACCATGCGCGTGACGTTCGGCCCGACCGGCTGATACGCGAGCAACACATCCGTCGCGCCGCTCGCCGCCGTCATCTCCGCCTCCGCGATGGTCGCGCACTTGAACTTCGTGATGCCGTGCTTGAGCTGCAGCCGGATCATCTCCGCCATCTTGTGCGTCTTCATGTGCGGCCGCAGCCGCTCCACGCCGCCCGCGATGGCGATCATGCGCCGGACGTTCTCCTCCACGCGCTCGGGATAAACGAGCAGCGACGGCGAAGGAACCTCATGGACGTTGGCGACGGTGAACCAGTCTTGAGTTGAAGCACTCATGCAGTTTCAGAAAAAGGTGCGACTTATCCGGCGATGGTCTGACTGGCCCGGGTGGAACGGCCAACCTGGCCGTTCTCGGCGGCAACCTGCCGCCGAGCCGGGCGGACGACGGTCGCGGAAATCAAAAACGCGCGCGGTGCGTTCGCCTGTCGGGCGGGTCGCCCGACAGAACGGGCCGGTGGCCCGTTCCACCCAGACCAGTCAGCCGACGCATCGAGTGGAATCATCCGCAAATGAGGATTCACACCAGCTCGAAAATCACCTCAATCTCCACCGCGATGTTCCCGGGCAACGGCCCCATGCCGACCGCGCTGCGCGCGCCGATGCCGTTCTCCGGTCCCCACACGTTCGCGAAGAGCTCGCTGCAACCGTTGATGACCTTGGGGTGCTCGAGGAAATCCGGCGCGCTGTTCACCATGCCGAGGATTTTCACCACGCGTTTCACCTTGTCCAAGCTGCCGAGCTGATCGCGCAACGTCGCGAGAATCGCCAGCCCGACCTGCTGCGCCGCGGCCTTGCCCTGCTCGAGCGTGAGGTCCGAGCCGACGCGCCCGATGATGAGCGACTTGTCCGGCTTGAGCGGACCGTGACCGGACACGTAGGCCATCTTGTCCACGACGACCATCGGCTTGTAAACGGCGACGGGTTTCGGCGCGGGCGGGAGTTCGAGATTCAGTTTGGCGAAATTGGCTTCTGCGCTCATGAGAAATGTTGTTTGAAGTCGGGCGACAGAATTTGGCCTGCGAGAATTCGAGGCAAGTTATTTCAACCCGAACTCCGAAGTTGGCCACAAAGAACACAAAGAGCGCAAAGAAAAACGGGCTGATCTGAAAGGAGCAATGGGATCGGTTTGTTTCCGGTCCATTCCTGCTTTGCTGCTTGCTCTGTGTTCTTTGCGTTCTCTGCGGCCATTCCACTTCGGAAATCGGGTTCAATGCTTCCAGGAACGTGATTCACCAACGACTATTCTCATTAGCACCCGGCTGAAGCCGGGTGGTGGCGTCGGATATTTGCGTGAAACCGTTTCAACGGTTTGCCGAACCTGCCCGCGGAAAGCCGCTGAAGCGGCTAAGCGTGCTTTGTCGCTGGTTGTCACCCGGCTAAAGCCGGGTGCTAATGAGACCCGATTCACGCGAAGATTTTCGATCTCATCACCCGCACATCCGCACAAACTCCGCCTCGTCGATGATCTTCACGCCGAGCTTCTGCGCTTTCTCCAGCTTCGAGCCCGCCTCCTCGCCCGCGAGCACGTAATGCGTCTTCTTGCTCACGCTGCTGCTCACCTTGCCCCCGAGCGCCTCGATCTTCGCCGACGCCACCTCGCGCGACATCGTCGGCAACGTGCCGGTCAGCACGAACGTTTTCCCCGCGAACGG
>JBDHQG010000018.1:0-16166 GCA_039806925.1 Limisphaerales bacterium | reverse complement strand
ATCGAGTCTGGCGGTGATCGTAAACAACGGAAGCGAAGGGGTCCTGCAGGTTTCCAGCGGCACGCTTTCCCTGGCCCATGGCGGCTTCTCCGACGGCATCCTCAACGTGGATGCAGGCGGCACCCTGCAGTTCTCGGCCAACGGATTTGTCTTCGTACTGGCCCCGAACGGACGGCTCCGCGGACTGGGCCGCTGCCGGCTTTGGCTCGGCAACCTCGACTTGCAGTCGGGCTCGGATCTGGCCGGGTTCCAAGGAACGTTCGAGATCGCCGGCGGGACGTGCCAAATGAACTCCACCAGTTTGCTCGCGGTGGATTCATTGATCCTCAGCGGAGGCACGTTGACCGGCGTCCAGCGCATCGCCGTCACCGGGCCGACCGTGTGGCGCGCCAGCGCCATCGCAGGTTCGCCCATCATCGAGGCCCGGGGCGGACTATATCTGACCAACAACAGCATCCGTTCTTTCCAAGGCGGAACCCTCTTCAACTACGGTCTCGCCCGCTGGACCAATGGCACCATCGCCAGCTCCGTGGGGTCCGCCGTGTTCAGCAACGCATTCGGCGCCCAGTTCGAGATCGGCGGCCCGGCGAATCTGTCCTGGACCATAGGGGCTGGTGGTTCCGCCAACCTCATCAACTCCGGCACCGTCACCGTCCAGACGCAGCCGAACCGCCGGCTCACGCTCAACGTCCCGTTCGAAAATCGTGGCGAGGTATTTCTCCAGAACAGCGATGTGCTGATGGATGTTCCCGGGGCCTACCGGCAAACCGCCGGACGCACGGTTCTGGCGGGCGCGACATTCAGGCCCTTCAACATCCCGCTCCAGCTCGACGGCGGCGAACTCAGCGGGAGTGGCGCCATCCTCAGCACAGTAAATAACAATGCCCATGTGATCGCGACGGAGCTGGCCGCGCCCCTGACCATCACCGGAAGCTACCTCCAATCCAGCCAGGGCGTCCTGGACATCGACTGGGCGGGGCCGGGTGTCGCGTTCGCTCCTTTGCAAATCAGCGGCACGGCGCGGCTGGACGGAACACTGCGGGTCAACCTCGCGAACGGCTACACGCCCGCCCAAGGAGATGTCCGAACCATCCTCACCGCCGGCACGCGCATCGGCACCTTCGCCCAGCTCAACCTCATCACCACCGCGCGCGTGGCCGCGCTTTACTCGCTGAACTCCGCCACGCTGGAGGTCTTGCCCGGATCGTTCACCGTCAATCCCGTCGCGCCCAGGTCGGGGATCGAGGGCGACCCGCTGCGCGTGCAGTTGGGCGTGACCCCTCAGTTGCCGGTGGGCGCCCTGTCCTACGCCTTCGCCAACTCACCGGTGCCCAACGCCACGCTCGACCCAACGACCGGGGAGTTCACCTGGAGCCCAACCGAGGAGCAAGGCCCGGGCGAATACGACTTCACCGTCCGCGTCCGTGACTCCGCCGTTCCGCCCGTCTCTGCCGACGTCACGTTTCATGTCTCAGTCCTCGAATCGAATCGTCCACCCGTATTGCAGACCGCAACCATTCCCTCCGTGTTGGAAGGAACCTCGCTGAACTTCACGCTCAACGCTGCCGATCCCGATCTTCCGGCCAACCCGCTGACCTACGCGCTGGTGTCGAACGGCGGGGCCACGGGGCTGGCCGTTTCGCCCGAGGGCATCCTCCAGTGGACACCGGGACTCGACAAGGGGCCGGGCATTTACACGGCGCAAGTGAGCGTAACCGACAGCAGCCCGGACGCGATCAACATGACGGCATTGACCGACACCAAGCCCTTCATCGTCCGCGTGGATGGCGTCAACACACCGCCAGTGATCGATGCGATCCCGTTCCAGGTCATAGCCCCGGGCGTTCCCTGGTCGTTGCCCATTCCGGCTCACGACAATGATCTGCCGCCTGACTCGCTGGTCTTCACCCTGCTCGAAGGCCCCTATGGAATGTCGGTGGGTTCCGGCGGAACGCTGTTCTGGACGCCGGGCTTTGATTTGATCGGACAAACGTTCGCCGTCCGGGTCAGGGTTCGCGACAGCGGCGCCGGAGTGCCGGCCAATGCGCTGACGGCTGAGGCAAGCTTTTCGGTGCGCGTGGATCGGGCCGGCCTCGGCAATCCGAACGCACCCTGGGTTGCCCAGGACGTCGATGCCATTGGCGACGTGGGCGCCAGCGCCGTGATTCGCATGGATGCTTCGGGGCAGATTCACCTTGGGTATTTTGCCTTCGTGCCGGGCGCGACCGGGACTGAACTTGAAGTTCGCGTGGCTCACGAGTACGGCACCGGCTTCAGCATCGAAAGAATCTGGTCGCTGCCCCTGACTCCCGCGCTCCCGACATTGGGCTCCCAAATCGCACCGATTCTCCGGGCCCACGGTGCTCAACAGCTCGACTACCAAAAAGCCCCCGACGGCACCGAGCACGTGGTCTTTGTCGAACCGGCCGGTATCGTCGGCTTTCTGGAGATCGACAATCGCATCCGCTACGGACGACGCCGCCCGGGCGGAGCGTGGGAATTCCAGGTGCTGGCGTCCGCTTGGAATGACGCGGTGCCCGGCGTCTTCGACCTGCAGGCAGTCGGCGACTTGGTTTCGGGCATTCCGGTGGCACTCAGCGTCGATGCCGGCGGCCTGCCGCGCCTTGTCTTCGTCGCCAGCGCGCGCGTAGCTCCACCGGAGATCTCGTTCAACCAAGGCTACTACTACGCGGAACGAGCGGCGAACGACACCTGGACCCTGGTCCGGCTGCCCGGCGATCCCAGGCGTCCTGCTGTCGCGGCCAACATCGCCCTGGCCACCGATCGACAAAACCTTCCGCACATTGGGCTGTGGGCTGGTTCACCGGAAGGCAACGTCCGGGTGGAGCATCATTCCCGAACGGCGACGGGCGTCTGGACGACCTCCGTCGTGCAGGACAATCTGTATCCGGCCACTGGCGAGTTAGGGCTCCATCTGGCGATGGTTCTCGACCCAGCGGATCAGGTTCACCTCGCCTACCCGAACCCGAACCTGCACGGCATCGAATACGCCCGGCCCCAGGGAGCCACCTGGCAGACAGAATTCGTTGCCGAAGGGCATCGACCCGCCCTCGTCCTGCTCAACGACGGAAGGCCAACCGTCGCCTTCGAAAAGACCGTCATCACTTCCGGGTCGGCTCTCGGGCAGGAGGGCTATGCCCGACAATGGCTGTTCACCCGCCGCACAGGCAACCTCTGGTCCAGGCCGGAGCCTTTATATCCACCCCAATCGGCGGCGCGTCCCACCGCGCATCCGGCGGTCTCGATGCTGGTCGATGCGCACGACACCTTGTTCGTCGCCTTGGACACCGGACCTTTTCGCAACGACTTGGTGTATGTCCGCAGTCAAGACACCAACGTCTGGCGCAAACAAACCCTGGCTGCGGCTCCGCCGGGCGGGCTATATGCGGAACCGTTCCTCGTCGCCGATGCCGCCGGCCAGTTTCATGTTTCCGCGACGTTGATCGAACCCGACCGAACGAGGCCGGTGGTTTTCCGGACATCGCCCGCGGACGGCTCGTGGATACCGGCAACGTTTGACGCGCCATTTTCAGATCGCTCGCGCGGCTACGCCACATCGTTGGCCGTCGGTTCGGATCAACGCGTGGCCATCAGCTTCTTTGGTGGGGAGAACGGACTGGCCAGTCAGGTGGGAAAAATCTGGCTCGGCGAGGCGAGCGCGGCGAACCCGGACCAGTTCGTGGTCACGGGACCAATCCAACAACGATGTCATCTCGGGAATTGCGATGAGCGTTGGTGCCTGCCGCAATCCTTGATCCGCTTCGATGATGCCCTGTCCGCGAGTCCGCAAATTTATCTGCTGGAATCCGAGTCTTCCCAGGGGAAGTTTGGCAGTGCCGTTGCTCAGGGCATTTTCCTGCCATACCCTCGGGATAGCTCTTATCTCGATCGCTCTCCCGGCGGATTGGTGCAGTTCCTGGCACCGCCTGGGAGCAGCACGGATCGCGGCTTGATTCATTGCTTGGTGGGAACCTCGGGCGGGCTCGAGTTTTTCGAGGATGTGTATGGAAGACGTTCTGCCGACTCTGGCGCGATTACTGAATCTGGCACGATCGTGGGCCCGAGCCACCTCAGTTGGGATACAGCCCGTGATGTGCCGGTCGCAACCTATGCCGTGGAAACGGAATCCGGAGCGCAGATCCGTCTGAGACGCGATCCGTTGTCCACACCGATCCGTTCAGACAATCCCGAGGAGTTGATTTGGAATAACCTGCCCGCGGATCCTCCGGTAAGCACCGTTGCGCAGGTTCAGGCTGACTATCGAATGGGCAGTTCGGTCATCCTTTATATCGCGAATGCCAACGCCGACGGCCACGGCGAATTGCGAATGTTGATGGGTCGGAACGCCAGTCTTCAAGAGGCTCCGAGCGATCAACGATGGATCGAGTCCAGCGCCGGCCTTGGGGAGCTGATCAGCCGCTTCTCGTTCACCGTCGCGAAAGGACGCTGGCACCTCGCCTACATCAACGACCAAGGCGCCCTGCGTTACGCCAGTCGGGTCCCTTCCACCGATGGTCCGCCCGTAAATTTTGCGGGCACGGCTCCCTGCGGCTGCACTCTGGATACGTCCACAAACAATCCCACCAACCAGCAACGCCAGGACGAATGCGGCTGGCTGTCTTTCCTTGTCGAATTCGTGCGGATTCTCCTGCTCGGCCGACAGGGCGGCGCAGGCGGTGCAGTTTTCCCGAAGGACGCCCCCCCGCCACCGCCGATGAACTTTGCCCCCGCCGCAGTCGCGGCACTCGTCCCGCCGACCGACGAACTCACCGTGTTGCGCCGCCTTCGAGATCGCCTGATCCAAAGTCCGGAAGGAGCGCGCCTGCTGCTCCTCTACGCCGAGCACAATCGGGAAACCCGAAGCCTGGGCCTGCGAGATCTCCACCTTGCGACCGAAGCCCTGTCTGCCATTCAGAACTTCCTGCCCGGCTTCGACGCCTGGCTGAACGACCGCGGCGCAACGGTGACAATCTCCGCGGACATGATCCAACAAGTGACCTCTGTCTGGAACCGCCTGGCCACCCGCGGCAGCCCGGAGTTGCGGGCCGCCATCCTCGGGGAACTCGCCCGGCACAATAGCCTCCAGGATTTCATCGGGCTCACCCTTGATCAATGGGCCGAGGCGATGGGCTTCAACGAGCGGTTCATCGCCATCGTCCGCACCGAGCGCCTCGGCGGCGGCGTGCGCCTCACCGTGAACCACCTCGAAGGCCGCGCTTACACCCTCCTCCGTTCGCCGACTCTGGAAACGCCCGCGTGGACGCCCGTCGCCAACGTCACCGAGGAAATCACCGGCTACGTCCGCCTGCTGACCGATCCCTCGCCCGGCAACTCGCAGGTCTTTTACCGCGTCGTGGCCGCGCCATGATCTGCCGGGCGGCACGAAACTGAAGAACCTGGTGAACGATCTCCGCCAGTGCGCGATGCCCTACACGTGCCCGCACGGACGCCCAACGCTCATCAAGAGATGAACTACCGCGAGCTGGAGAAAAAGTTCGGGCGTCTCGTGTAAAGTTGGCGCCGGCCAGCACCAACGGTTCGTGGAAATCATTTCCGTTTGGAACGTTGAAGCGGGCTGAAGCCCGCGCTCCGGGGCGCGGCGTTCACGCCGCTACAACCTGCCTTCTGCCCACTGACTCCACCTCTTCCCGGGAATGATATCCGAAAGGCTCTCTCAACAAGCGGCTCTGTTCTTCGCGGGGCCACCCCTGTCGCCGTTCCCCGTTATCTTTGCAGAGTGCAACGACCGTCCTGGCCATTTCGTGCAGCATGCAATCGTGGATGTCAGAAGCAGGGTGTCGGGATGCGAGTGACAAGTGCTTACGCGTGATGCCGACGGTGGCACGCGCACTGCAAATGGAGGCGATGAAGCTCGAATGCTTCAGACTGTTTTGAACAACAACCAACCAACGAGAAAGGAATCGTATGCTGCAGTGGACCATAACCTTTTTGATCGTGGCGCTCATCGCAGGAGTTCTCGGTTTTGCCGGTATCGCCGGGGCCGCCGCGGGTATCGCCAAGGTTCTGTTTTTCATCTTCCTGGTGCTGTTCCTCGTCTCGTTGATCACACGAAACGCGTGAGCAGCCCAATCGATCCGATCCGCACTCAAACCTCAACCAAAGGAATGAAAATGAAACGCACACCACTCGTCATCAGCCTGTTCTCCGCCGCAGCCTTCGCGGTCACGGTCGGATGTCAGAAGGAGTCCGACGTCCCCACGGCGGACGCCGTCAGCCGCGATGCTTCGGCCCAGCTGGACAAGGTGAAGGAGGAAACCAAGCAAGTCATCGACGCGACCAAAGACTACGCCTACGCGCAAAAGGCGGAGTACGCCGCGAAGATCCGCGCTGAACTCGCGGAGCTGAACAAGGAGCTCGATCAGCTCTCCGCCAAGGTCGAAAGCTCCAGCGCCTCGGCCAAGGCCGAAGCCAAAGCGAAGCTGCAAGACGTGCGCGATCGTGTGGCCCGTTTGAGCGAGAAGCTCGACAACGTGCAGAACGCGACCGAGTCCACCTGGGAGGAAGTGAAGTCCGGCGTGAAGAAGGGCTACGAGGAGGTGAAGGATTCCTTCAAACAGTTCCGCTCGTGGCTCAGCGAAAAAATTGCGCCATAACCGTGGCGTAACAAGTGCGGGCCGTCCCGGCGATCCTGGCAGCCGGACGGACCGCATGATTTTTACGGAGAGCGCCCGTCCCCGGGCGCAGCAATGTTCAGCAGCAGGGAAAGCAACTCATGGTCGGCAACTTCGCCAGCCGATCGTTTCGGCGCCCGGGGACGGGCACACTCCGAGTGAAAGCTCAAGTCGTGCGAAGAAGAAGAGCGATATGGCGATGGTCGGGCTGCTACTCCAGGCCGATCTTCTTGCGCTTGCGGTAGAGCGTGGCCTGGTCGATGCCGAGGATTTCGGCGGCTTCCACGAGGTTCTTGGTCTGGGCCAGCACCTGCCGGATGTGGGCTTCCTCCAGCCTCTCCAGTGAGATCATCGTGCCGGTGTGAACGGACAAACTGCTCGAAACAGTGGCACCGGCGGATTGCGTTGGTGAATGAACATCTGAAGGCAGATCGCCGGGCTCCACTTTTGCCGCGCGGGCCATGATGACGGCGCGTTCGACGGCGTTGCGCAGTTCGCGCAGGTTTCCGGGCCACGCGTGCGCGAGCATTCTCGCACTGGCTTCGTCTGAAAAACCCTCCAGCTTCCGTCCGCACTGCGCGGCGAAATGTTTCAAGTAATGCTCCGCGAACTTCGCAAGGTCGCCCTGGCGCGCACGCAGCGGCGGCATCTTGACGGCGATGACGTTGAGCCGGAAATAGAGATCTTCGCGGAACACGCCCTCGGCCACGCGCTTCTTCAGGTCGCGGTTCGTCGCGGCGATGACGCGCAAGCTGGCCTGGCGCGTGACGTTTTCGCCGAGCCGTTCGTACTCGCGTTCTTGCAGCAGGCGGAGAAGCTTGGGCTGAATCTCCATCGGGAGATCGCCGATTTCGTCGAGGAACAGCGTGCCGTCCTCCGCCGCTTTCACCTTGCCCCAGTGATCCTTGATGGCGCCGGTGAAGGAGCCTTTGACATGGCCGAAGAGTTCGCTCTCGAGCAGTTCCTTCGAGAGGCTAGGGCAGCTCACGGTGACGAAAGGTTTGTCCGCCAGATGACTGTTCTGATGCACGGCGCGCGCGGCGACGCTCTTTCCCGTGCCGCTCTCGCCGAGGATGAGCACCGAGGCGGGCGTGGTGGCGGCGCGCATGAGCACGTCCATCACCTCGCGCATCGCCGGCGTGGTGAAGTCAAAGATCGGCTCGACGTTCTGCGCCCTGGTTTCGGTGACTTCGCGCTCCAGCTTCTCGATGCGCTGGCCGAGCTGTCGGAAGCGTTGCAGGCGCGCGAGCACGGTGTGGAACTGATCCCGGCGAAACGGTTTCTCCAGGAAATCCACCGCGCCGCGCCGCATGGCCTCAACCGCGGTCTTCACGCTGCCCTCGGCGGTGAACAGAACGACGGGAAGTTCGGGATGCCGCTTCTGGATTTCAACGAGCACGTCCAGCCCGTTCTCACTGCCGAGATTCATGTCCAGCAGCACGGCGTCGAACTTCTCCTCCTTGAGCTGCGTGAGGCCGATCTGGCCGGTCGTCGCGCCCTCGGCGTAATGCCCCTCCTCTTCGATCACAAAGCACGTCGCGTCGCGAAACGTTTTGTCGTCGTCGATGACTAGAAAATCCATAGGCACTTCAAGAATTTGTTGAGGAGGCAGAGCGGCGCGGCAGCCGCACGTTGAAGGTTGCGCCCCGGCCCGGCACGCAGTCGCAAGTCAGCTCGCCGTCCATTGCCCGGACAAGTTTTCGGACGATGCTTAGGCCGAGTCCGGTCGAAGGCTCGCCGCCGGTGGGCCGGGCCGAAAGTCGCGCGTAGCGGCGGAACATGCGGGCCTTGTCCTCGGGAGTGAACCCCGGGCCTTGATCCTGGATGCGACATTCTACGTGCGTCGGATCGGAGGTCACGGTGATGAAGATGCGCTTCCCCGGCGGCGAAAACTTCAGCGCGTTGGAGAGCAGGTTGTCGAGCACCTGATCGACGGCGGTAACATCCGCGCGCACGGCGGTGCCTTCGCCGGGCAGGTTTGCCTCGATCACGATCTGCTTCCGGCGGGCCGCCTCCTGATACTGCTGGATGGCGGCGGCGGCGGCATCGGACAGATTGAACGTCGCCGGCTTGATGCTGACGCCGTGATCAGCGGCGGCGTTGGCGAGGAACTCCTTCACGAAGGCCAGCAACTGCCCACTCGAATGCGCGATGTTCTCCGCCAGTTGCGCGGTGCGGGTGTCGGCGTTGGCAGCTTTCGCAACGCGGTCACTCAGCAGTTGCGCGCTCATCTGCATCCCGCCGAGATGATTTTTCAAATCGTGCGCGAGGATGCCGAGCAGTTCGTCCTTGTCCTCCGCGAGCTGTTTCAGCCGGTCGCTCGCGGACTTGAGCGCAAGCTGGGTGCGTACGCGTGAGATCAGCTCCGCCTGGTTGAACGGCTTGGTGATATAATCGACGCCGCCGGATTCTAGCGCGCGCACGATGAAGTCCTTGTCGTCCGCGGCGGACAGGAAAATTACCGGAATGTCCTTCCACTCCGGGTTCATGCGGATGCGGCGGCAGACTTCGCAGCCGTCCATCTCCGGCATGAGCAAATCGAGCAGGATCAAATCCGGCGGACGCAGCGCGAGCCGGCGCAGCGCGGTCGGGCCGTCCGAAGCGGGAATGATCTCATGCCCCAGTTTTCCGAGCGCGGCACCGACAATCTGGATGTTCGCCGGCTGGTCATCCACCACGAGGATGCGCGCCAGAGCCGCCGTCTCGGGCCTGGCCGTCGGAAGATCTGGAGCGGAAGCATTCATGATCTGGGCGCGCGTTCGAGCCGTTCCACCAGCGCGGGGAACTCGAAGAGATATTTTTCCAGATCCACCACGGCGTAGTTCTCGGCGTGCCGGGCGAGGACCCGGGCGTAGGTGTCGAGCGGGCCGCACGGCCAGCGCTCGCACAAGTTGCGGAGCCTGCCCGCGAACGCCCGGCTTTCATTGATGGCCAGGCTGTCCCGCAGCGCCGGCCACTCGTCGTCCAGCAGGCGGCGCAGCTCGCGCGCCAGATCGGGGGAGATCCTGACCGGGGCCGCATCGGCGGCGGCCGAGGCGGAGGCCGCCGGGCCGGTCTTCGCGTGGCGCGGAAGAAACTGCGCCAGCTCGTCGAACAATTCGCGCTTCGAGAACGGCTTGCGGACGTAGCCGCTGAAGCGCGCCTTCAGCTCCGTCTCCTCGCTCATCAGGCTCGACGCGGTGACGGCGATGACGGGCGTCAGTTCCAGGCCGGAAACCTTGCGGATCTCCGCCAGCGCCTCGCGTCCGTCCATGCCGGGCATCCGGATGTCGATCAGGATGGCGTCGGGTTTCAATTCGCGCGCCTTCTCCACCGCCTCGAGCCCGTTCGAGCCGAAGCTGAGCCGGTGATGCGAGCCGGCAAACATGCCCGCGACCAGCTGGCAGTTGGTCTCGTTGTCGTCCACCACCAGCAGGCTCGCCGGGCGCAGTTCGTTGAAATCCGCCGCGCCGCTCTCCAGTTTTTCGCCGGCCGCGAGCCGCGCGGAAATGGCCACGTCGGGAAAGCGCAGGCTGAAGGCCGAGCCTTGCCCCATCACGCTGGCGGCGGTGACGGTGCCGCCCATGATCCCGGTCAAGCGCCGCACGATGGACAGGCCCAGGCCGGTGCCGGCCTTCTCCTTCTCGCGATGCGCGCCGGCCTGGACGAACGGCTTGAAGATCGCCTCCAGCTTGTCCTGCGGAATGCCCACGCCGGTGTCCTGCACCTCGAGGACGAGAGTGATGTGGCTGCTGGTCTTCTGCTTCTCCCACTGCACTCGCACGTAGATGTTCCCCTGGTCGGTGAACTTCACCGCGTTGCCCACGAGGTTGACCAGCACCTGGCGCAGCCGGATGCGGTCCATCAGCAGCGCGTGCGGAAGATCCCCGGCGACCTTGCACTCCAGCTTCACGCCCTTCTTCGCCGCCGGCTCCGAAAAAATGGTGTGCAGGAAGTCACAAATCTCCCGCGGATCGGTGGGCTCCAGGCGCAGCTCCATCACGCCCGCCTCGATCTTTGACATGTCGAGGATGTCGTTGATGAGCTGGAGGAGCGAGCCGGCGCTGGTGCGGATGGACTGCAGGTACTGGCGGTGCCGGGGCTCGCGCAGGTCGCCTTCGAGCAGTTCGCTGAAGCCGAGGATGGCGTTCATCGGCGTGCGAATCTCATGGCTCATGTTGGCGAGGAAGACGGTCTTCTCCCGGCTGGTGCGCTCGGCTTGGAGCCTGGCCTCGACCAGCTCCTTTTCGCGCCGCTGGTGGCCGAGCATGGCGCGCGCAAGCCAGAAGGCGAAGACGCCCGCGCCGACGCCAAGCACGCCCGCGACCAGGCTGGTCAGGCTGGCGCGCAGCAGTTTCGCGCGCGCCTCGGTGCCGTTGTCAGAGACGAGGTCCGCGCGCATCCCGCGAATCTGGGCCACGCGCTCACGCACGCCGTCCATGATGCGCCGGCCCTCGCCGGTGGCGACGATGTCCGCCGCGGCCTGGCCGCCCTGGGCCTTGCGCGCGGCGACCACGGCGCGATGATGGGCGAGGCTGAGCTCGGCCTGGGCGTGCAGTTCCATCACGCGCTTGAGCATCAGGGAATCCTCCTTCACGATCTCGACGAGCCGCTCGAACTGCGCGGGGATGTTGGTTTCGCCCATGTTCAATGGTTCGAGAAACCGCTCGTCGCCGGTGATCGTGTGGCCGCGCTGCGCGGTTTCCGCGTCCACGAGCAGACGGAGGATGGTGTCGATGTGTTCCTGGATGGCGACGGCCTCGCTGGCGTTGCTGAGTTTGCGCGAGAGATCGACCCAAGTGACTGCCGCGAGAATGACGCTGGCGACGGAGAGCGTCAGCCAGACAACCACGACGGTCTTGTAGATTTGATTGTTCGCCTGGCGATACATGCGGAGCCTTGCGTCCTGCCAAAAGCCTCTGCCCTTCACTCGAACGAGCCGCGACCATACTGCGGCGAAATCAGCGTGTCCATGACTTACCCCCCGGCCCCGGGGCCCGGGCGGGATGAACATCTTCGAACCGGCGGCGGATTTTCGGAGACGGGAAAAACGCACCGGTCAAACCACCTCCTGAAGGATTTTATCGCCGGCGGCCGGGCGCAACACGGCGCGCGCCGCAGCGGCCAGGCGCGCCGATGCCAGCAACGTCCTGGCCGGCGCGCGATGGCCGGCATCATGGACTGGCGTTGGGGCGGGCCTGTTCATCATCGTGTTCTCATCTGGAGTTGCGCCGCCAGTTCTTGTGCTGCTCGAAGTCGTATTGCACGAGCAGGCCGACGCTGTGCGCGCCCTTGTCGTCATCCTCGCGAATGGCGTTGAAGCCATAGCCGTAGCGGAGGACGACGCGGCAGATTTTGTTCCTGGGCGTGAAGGTGAGGCCGCAGCCCGCGCCGGTCTGCCATCGGTCCGGCTGTTCAAATCCGCGCAGGTAATCCAGCCGCGCGCTGGCGGCTTCGAGCCGGAGCTGCAGCCGATCCTCCAGCCCCAGCGGCAGGAGATAACTGGCGTGGAGATGCACGAAACGCTCGGCGGTGAGCTCCTGATAAAAATAGCCGGGAAGGATCAGCGGAAACTCCGCGACGAGCGGCAGCACGCCGCCGAGCCGCCAGGCGCTGAAACGATCGGTGTCACCCGAGCCGCCCGCCGTGGCGGCGAAGGAAATTTTGTGGCCGACGTTGGTCCACGAATAATCCAGCCCGGCGTAGGCCCAATAGAGATCGGCGCGCTCGTTCATGAGCCGGTCGCGCTCCAATCCATAGGCGCCGTCGTTCAAGCGCCATTGGCGCTCAAACCAGACGGAGACTTCCAGGCCGAGGTCGGGATAGAGAATCGGCTCCTTGCCCGCGAGCCGCAGGCCGGCGCGCACGAAGGGCATCGGGCGTCCATCCGGCAGCTCGAAGTCATCACGGGTGTCGCTGGTGCGGGCGTAGGTCGAGTATCGGAATCCGCCGCGCGCGACGACGTTGAGCGGAACCAGCATGTCGGGGTTGAGCAGTTGATAGACGCTCAGCGCCGTTCCACCGCCGTGGCCGTCGAAGCTTTCCGTGCGACGGTAGTTGCCCTGGCGGACCTCGTAGAAATTGTCGCCGTAGGCCCCGCCGTAGAAGCCGATGCCGACATCGGTGTGAGACGTGAGCAGCTGGCGGAAACCGAGTTCGCCGTCGAGATACACCGGCGCGATGGCCAGCCGCAGCACGGTGTTTGTGCCCGCGGCCCCGGGGTTGTTGTAATAGTAGTACGCGTAAATTCCCTGCGGTCCCTGGCCGCCGAGAGGCTGGTCGTAGCCGAGTTGAAGAAGGTTGCGGCGATACGGGTCCACCTGGCCGAGGCCGCGCTGGCCGCTGGACAGCAACAGAGCTGCGACGAGCGGTAAAAGGATGGCCGGAAACCGGCGCGGACGAGGGGACCGTGCCGCGCCGGCTTCCGGGGGGTTGGCGGGAGAGATGCCCACGGTTCAGTGGCGCCGGGACAGGAGCAGACCGAGCACTGCGCCGAGGCCGAACGCGACGCCGAGCGCCTGGTACGGATGCGTGCGGATGGCCTGGTCGGTGGCTTTCGCGCCTTCGACGGCGCGATCCTGCACGCGCACCCAGGTGGCCTTGCCGCGGTCGAGCGCGTTGGCGAGGCGTTCGCGGGCTTCGATGACTTTTTCCTCAGCCACGTCTGCCGTGGCGGCGAGCAGGGCCTGCGCGTCTTCGGCGAGGCTTTCGAGATCGGGGGCGTGTTGCGCGGAGCTGTTATGGCGTTTCATGTGATGTCCTTTCGTTGAGGTGATGGTTTGTGGTGAATCCCCGGCGACCGGGGCAAAGCGTGGCGGCGCACTCAATTGAGGCGCTTGCCCTGGATCACGCGGACAAGCACGACCACGAGGGCGACGACGAGCAGGACGTGGATGAACCCGCCCATCGTGTAGGACGAGACGAGTCCGAGCAGCCAGGCGATGATGAGAATGAGAGCGAGCGTGTAGAGCATGGGAGCAGGGGGTTAAAGGTTTCGGAGGGTCATTTCGTTTCGATGTGGGCTTCGAGAAGCCAGGAGCGTGTGGCGTTCATGGAGAATCGGTTCTGCCCGGGCCCCAGGCCCGGCGCGGTGCATGGTCTTTAGCTGGGCTCATGCCGGGGCGACGGGGAACGGGGAGCGCGCAATAAATTCAAGGGTTTGGGCGAGCTGGCCGCGCCCGCCCGCAGCGGAGATCTCTTGCAGTTTGCAAACCGCGCGGCCCCGAAGTTTTGCAGTTTGCAAACCGCGAGAGCGTTCCGCGTCGCTCCTTGCACGCTGCAACGAAACCGTTTCGACCAGCTTGCAAACTGCATTTCAAGGTACGGGCGGGATTCCGGGCCTCTGCCTGAAGTCATTGATTTTCAGACCAGGGCCGGCTTGTCAGGCGACGGCATGATCCCTGCAAAAGGGAATGGTCACCGCGCAATAACAACAAACCAACAACACAGGATAGTGATATGAATACGCTCCAACTCAAAGGCAACTGGAACATTCTCAAGGGAAAGCTGAAGCAGAAATACTCCAGCCTGACCGACGACGATCTCCAATATGTCGAAGGCAAGGAGGACGAATTGATCGGCCGCATTCAGAAGCGCACCGGCAAGACCAAGGAAGAGGTCGAGGATGCGATCGATGAATGCAGCTGCTGCGGGAATTGAACCGCGCACGCCGCGGATCGTGCCTGTGGAATGCGCCAAACCATCATGAACACCACGTTGTCCGGCGCGAATCATTCCAAAGAAACCAGCCCCCGCCCGCCGGCGAACGGCAAGCTCTTCCATCAGTTCGCGCGAGCCAGCGCGCGAACGACCGGCCATCCCGTGGCGTTCGGGCTGGCGCTTGGGCTTCTTGTTCTGTGGATCCTCACCGGCCCGATCTTCCGCTTCAGTGACACCTGGCAGCTCATCATCAACACCGCCACGTCCGTCGCGACGTTCCTCATGGTGTTCCTCATCCAGAACACGCAGAACCGCGACAACGAGGCGCTGCAGCTGAAGCTGGATGAGCTGATTCGCGCGAACCGCGCCGCGCACAACGCGCTGCTCGACATCGAGGAGCTGTCCGAGCGCGAACTGGACGCGATCAAGTCCGGCTACGAACGGCTGGCCGGGGACGCGCGGCGCTCCTTGCGCAACGGCGAGACCGACCTTGGCCTTCCGTTCCTCACCCCGTCTCCCTTTCTCGACAATGCACCGACACATCAACCCGCCGATGGCGCACCGCGCCGCGGCACAAAACGAAAGGTAACCTCATGAACAAAGGCATCGGACTGGCCCTGCTGGCCGTGGGAATCGCGCTGATTATTTTTGGCGTCAGCGCCTCGGAATCGTTCGGATCGGAAGCCAAGCGTTTCTTCACCGGCACGCCCACGGACAAATCCATGTGGCTGCTGCTGACCGGCATCGCCGCGACCACCGTCGGCGCGGTGACGACGCTGCGCCGGATATAGCTCCCTTCACGCTTTCCCAACCGCAACCAACACCATCATGAAAAACCTCTTCCAACGACTTGTTCTCGGCTCGTTCGTCGCCGCGCTGCTCGTGGCCGCCACCACTGGTTGCAAGCACACCGCGCGTGGCGCCGGCAAGGACATCGAAAACATGGGCGAGAAGATCCAGGAAAAGACGAAGTGATCCTCCACTCCTTGTATGAAAGCGCTCCTCTCCAGCCGACGCCGCGAGTCCGGCGAAATCAAATGGGCCGTCCGGCTCTGGGCGCTTGGAGTTCCACTTCCCATCGTCCTCATCGTCTTTCTTGTGCGCGGCTATTCCTGAAATCATGAAAACCAGCCCGGCCAAATGTCATCCGTTCGGAAGCCTGCGGGGCGTCGAACGGTGGACCGGATACGGCGCGCGGCGCCGGCACGGGATGACGGAGGTGCGGATGCAGGGCCTGTGGCTGCGGCGTCCGGTTAAACGGACGAAGACCCTCGAGGGATGGCGGGAATGCCGGACTACGGGGCTTCCTTCTTCGGCTTCTTGATGACGACGAGGCCGTTGGCGATGGGGCGCTCACGGCCTTCGCTCGGGCTGCTGACGATCTGTCCAAAGAGGGACATGGAAGCCGAGCCGCCGCCGTCCAGATTCATCGCGTGCGTGCAGCCTGTTTTGATGAAGTAGTCCGCCATTTCCTGAAGGCTCATTCCGACGGAAAGGCCCGGCTGACGGCCATCCACCAGCATCAAATAAAAGTATTCGTTGTTCCAGCCGATCGCGGTGCGCGGGTGCCGCTGGTTCGGCGATTTCCAGCCATTCACCGGCTTGCCGTCCACGACCAGCCGCGGGCCGCCGCCGATGGCCGTCTTCGCGCCGGCGAGCGAGGGCGCGGTGGCGGTGGAAAGTTCGATCTCGTCATTTACGGCGACGACCGGCGCATCCACCAGCAGCTGGGGCCCGAGCGAGAGGATCAGGATGTCGGGCTTCAACGGTGAATCACCCGCATCTCGAATCTCGCGGACGCGGGCGCGGAGCTTCGTCCCCACACGAAGCGGGAGCCAGGCGTCCTTGTCGGTGGCTTCGAGGACGTATTCGCGC
>JBDHQG010000510.1:0-3745 GCA_039806925.1 Limisphaerales bacterium | reverse complement strand
ATCCATCGGCGCCGCAAATCCTGACCGAGGGCGAGGCCTACTACATCGAGGCCATCTACAAGGAAGGCGGCGGCGGCGATTACTGCCGCGTGGCCGCAAAGCTCGAATCCGATCCGACGGATCCCAACTCCCTCTCGCCGATTCCCGCCGCGTGGCTCGGCACGGCCGTTTACCCCGTGGGCCTCGGCATCAACATCACCCGGAACCCCGCCAATCAGATCGTTCCCAAATCCAAGCCGCCACAAACCGTCGGCTTGGAAGACTTCAACACCAGCGGCGCCGGGTTCACGGTTCTGACGCCGAATTCCTTCCAGGGCACGCCGTGGACGCACAGCGTCGGCACGGGCAGCTGGCAGGTGAACCAGTCGGACACGGAAAATGGCGCGGCAAACACCACCTATCTGATCAGCCCCGTACTGAGCGTGGTCCAGAGCGGCGTGTTGACGGTCACCTTCAATCATCGCTGGAGCCTTGAGGTCGATAACTGGGATGGTTGCGCCATTCAGGTCAGCATCAATGGCGGCGCCTTCACCAAGGTGCCGGGCTCGGCCTTCAGCGCCGGCGGTTACAACGGCACTGTCGTCGCCGGCAACTCCATCCTCACCGGGCAGGAGGCATGGGTGCTGACCTCGGCGGGGCATCAGACGCCTGGCTACGTCACGAGCGTGGCCAGCCTGGGCGATCTAAACGCCGGAGACACGATTCAGCTGAGGTTTGTCTACGGAGGTGACACCAACACCAAGGGACCCTTCACGCCCAGCTGGGAGATCAACAGCCTCGAGTTCTCGCCCGCGCTGGAAAGCAACTACGCTGACTCGGCCGTCACGTTCACCACCGTGGCCGAGGCGACCCTCAACTCCGCTCCTACTCCGGTGGCCTATCAATGGCAACGGAACACTGGAGCCGGATTCCTCGACATCGCCGGTGCCACCGCCACCACGTATTCGCTCGTGCCGAGCGCGCGCGACAGTGGCACGGTGTTCCGCTGCATCGTCCGATCGCCGGGCGCGGAAGCGACCAGCACGGAAGCCCGCCTGGACGTTGTGCCAAGGCACACCATCACCCTGACTGGTGCGTCCGCCGTCATCTCTTGGCCCGCGCCGTCCACGGACTTCGTGCTGCAGCAGGCTTCGGCGCTGCTCACACCCGCGACGACCGTGTGGACGCCCGTCGGAATCGCTCCGACCGTCTCCGGTGGCTACAACACCGTCACGATCCCCGGCGCGGGCGTGGGACAGAAGTTCTACCGCCTGGCGAAGTGAACAGACGCGGCAGTTGAGAGATTGATACGCGGCCGGCCGTGCTCGGGCGTTTCCTGGAAACGGGTTCAGCGCCTGGCGCGGCCGGCGACGCGAAAGCCGATCGACTCCGAATCGTAGTCCGTCGTGTCGAACTCGAAGTCGTGCGCGCCCGTGTAAAACTCGTTGTAGTACCATGACCCGCCGCGAATCCGCCGGTTGCGCAGCGGCTGAAATTCGCTCGTCCACTCCGTCCATTCCTGGACATTCCCTCCCTGATCGTAGGTGCCGTAGAAGGTGCGCGACTGCGTGTACGCGCCGACGTCCGTGGCCATCCGGCCCGTCTCGCAGCAGGTGTTCGCGGAGTTCGGCCCGCCCGGCGGCGGCTCGGAGATCGGCGCGTCGATGCTCTGGCAGGGAAACGGCCAGTAGTCGTTGAGCTCGCCGCCCATGTCGCCCGGCTGATGATACGCCGCCTTGTACCATTCGTCGTCGCTCGGCAGCCAGAACCGCGCGCCCGGATTCCGCAGCACATTTTCCGCGGCGAGTAATTCCGGCGTGAGCGTGTACGCGCCGTCCTCGGTCGTCATTTCATCCTGCGGACCCGATGGCTGGCCGTTGTGCAGCCAGTTGCAGAAGCGCAGCACGTCGTAGAAATCCACCAGCACCGCCGGACGATGGCCCATGCCCGGCTTCACCTCGTAATGATATTCGCCGGGCGATCCGCTGCGGGTGACGCCGGCATGGACGTTCTCCGCCGAGTTCGTGTTGTAGAGCCCGTGCGGATCGTCTGCCGCCACGGCGTTCAGGAACGCGGCGTATTGGTGGTTGTTCACCTCGTATTTCCCGATGCGGAAATCGTAACCCACCGCGCCCTTGCCGTTCACGTCGGGCTCGTTTCCCGCGTTCGTCACCGTCACGAACGGAATCGGAACGCGCCAGAGCCGCTCCATTTGCCGCGCAGAGAGCGTCGAGGCCACGACGTTGCTCAACGCCGAGCCATCGCCGCGCACGCCGCCGGCAAAAGTCACCGTGCCGCGAAACGTCTGTTCGCCGTCGAGCCGCGCAATGTTGATGGAGAGCTGCGAATCCGGCACCGTGCCCGTGAGGCCCGCGGCCTTCAGCGTGAAGATCGAGTAGGGCGACGGCGTGAGCTTCTGCCGCGGAGCGAGCGTCGTGAACTCCGCCGTCGAATTCGCCGGACGCACCGCGATCTCCAGCCAGCTGTTCGCGCCCGAAAAAGCGTCGACGCCAAAGTCGAGCGCGGCGCTGAACACGCCGTTGCTGACGGACACGGCGAGATTTGTAACCGCCGTGCTGACCGCTGCGCCGCCGGCCGCCTCGTTGAAGAGTGCGAATCGGAAATCATGCGCGCCGTCTGTCGCTGTCCTGTTCTCCAGCAGGCGGCCCTGATACGTGAACGCGCTGGCGCTGGTCGCGGCCGCGGCCAGCGTGACGCCGGGCGACAGGCTGCCGCTCATCGTAATCAGGGCGAGCATCGGCGCGAAGGTTCTTCGGAGTTTCATGGCGGCCATACGTCGTTGAGCAGTGGAGTTCGGCATAGTTATCACCGGTCGCCGTTGGATTCGCAAGCCGGCTTCCGGTCTTCATGGGATACGCGGCGTGGCCAACCGGTAAATGCGGGTCGGCCCGGCGATGGTCGCGTTGGTGACGGCGACGAGGCGGTTCGTGGCATGGGCCGGGATGCCCGCAATCTTCACCCACGGCGAGTCGCCAATCAGGTCGCGCGATTGAACGCAGTAGGTCTTTCCCGACACGGCGAGAAAACGAACGACGACGGCGGGAATATCCTTGGCGAACTGGATCTGCTCGACGCGAAGCAGGTTGCCACTGTCGTGCGGGTTCGTGCCGGCAAGATATTCGTCGCGATTCGAGAGGCCGTCTTGATCCGGGTCCAGCAACGCGTCAGCCGAATCCGTCGCCACCAATCCATTCGCCATCTCCCAATCATCCGGCAAGCCGTCGCCGTCCGTATCGGCGAGCACGGTCAAGGCAACCGGCGGCATGGTGAGCCCGGGCGAGGGATTCGCGGCATTCGTCACCACGACCCGGTAGGTGCCGGCCTGATTTGTCTGCACGTTGCGCAAAGTGAGGAATCCGATCCGTTCCTCGGAACTGTAGCTGGTCAGCGTCGTCGATGAACGCCGCAGCTGGTAGGTGAACGGCGGCGGATTTCCCGCGATGACGAAGCTGAACGTCGCATCTCCGCCGACGGGCACCGCAAGGCTCACCGGCGGCACGACGGTCGTGGGGTTGACGAGCACGGTGAGAAACGCCGGCGCGCTGGTCACTGATCCGAAGCCGTTCGTGACGACATAATCGTACCGGCCTTCGGACGCCAGTTGCACGTTTGTCACGATGAGCGCGGAGTTGATTGCTCCGGGAATCGCATTTCTGTTGAACCGCCACTGGCCGGCGAACGGCGTGGCGCTCGTCACGGTCGCAGTGAAAGGCGCGTTGGAGCCTGGCCTGGCTTGCTGTGATGA
>JBDHQG010000509.1:0-3748 GCA_039806925.1 Limisphaerales bacterium | reverse complement strand
TGCAGGCGGGGCGTGAGTTGCGCGTGGTGGTGAAGCCGGAGGACGTGACGGATGAGCAGGCGTTCCAACTGGCGCGCGGCATCTCGCGGAAGATTGAATCAGAGCTCCAGTATCCCGGACAGATTCGCGTGACGGTGCTGCGCGAGACGCGTTGCGTGGAGTTCGCGAAGTAGTAGAAGAGCGGGAAGCTGGCGCCGCCAGCCAAGACGGCCGGGCGAATCAATCAACGCCGGTCCTGTTGAAAGCCGGGCAAACCGGTTTCCCAGGAACGGGGCTGGTTCCAAGGGCGGGAAGTCTCGTTGTCGACGTCATCCGTCGTCTTGCAGCCGGTCAGGAAGAGTCCCGCCAACAGGACACCCAGAAGTGCCAAGGCTGTCTGTCGGCAAAGATTCATTCGGAGAGAAAAATCAGTAAGGCAGAACGACGTCGCCTTCCGTCACGTCCTTGATCTTCCAGCCGGGCATGATGTTCGCAATGGAACGACCTTCCTGCACTTCCATTACGCGAACCTTCGCAACGAGTTCACCATTGCGGCTGACGAGGAGCACGCCGTTTTGGACCAAGTTATTCTTGGCGCCAATGTCGAGAACGAGAAAGTCCCACTTCGGATCGACGACCACGACCTTGCCACGAATGTCGCGGGGTAACAAAGGATCTTTCTCATTGCCCGTCAGCACTTCAATTTGTCCTTGGAGTTGTTTGACCTTACCAAGAAGCACTCCATTTTCCGCCTTAAAAACCTGCGACTCTGTTGTGAGACTCTTAACCGACGCCACCAAGCTCTTGATCTCTTCGGGCTTCACGCCCGTCGACTCAAAAGCAAACAACTGGTCCTTCGCCGTCTTCAGCTCGCCGTTCGACTTGTTCAATCCCTCCTGCAATCCGTTGGCGCGCTTCTGCTCGCTCTCGAACTTCGCGGTCGTTGCGGTCAGCTGCCCCTTGGTTTCTTCCAGCGTCGACTCCGTCTTCGCGAGCTTTTCGTTGGTGTTCTTGAGCGTGGTCTTGGTCTTGGTCAACTCGTTCTTCGATTTGTCCCACTCGGTCTTGTTGTGGTCGCGATCTGAAATGATCGTTTCAATTTGCGGCTTCAACATGAACTGGCTCACTCCAATCACGCCCACGCCAGTCAAAATCGCCAAGATTAAACAGATTCGAAGTAACATGTGTTCCGATGTATCGGGTTAAATTCTCGGTCAGCCTAGATGCGGTTCATGGCGGTGTCAACGACTCCGTTTTTGGTTTCGCATCCACGAAATGTTGGACCGACGCGGTACCAGTCCGTCACGAGACAGTCGAAGTCTGCGCCGCCTTCGCCTTTTCCACCACGTCATCATGTGGCGTCGGCTCGTATTCGTAATCGTTCGGCTCCACGTAATCTTTGCGCATGGGATAATCCTTGAAGCCGTCCCACATCAGGATGCGCCGCAAATCTGGATGCCCCTCAAACTTCACCCCATACAGATCAAACACCTCGCGTTCCTGCAACTCGCATCCACGCCACAGACCGGTCATCGAAGGCACCGTGACGTTTTCACCCCGGTCACCCGTGCGCAGGCGCAAAATCACTGGGCCATGCTTCTTCGCCATCGAATACAGGTGATAAACCACTTCCAGGTAAGCTGGCGTCCTCTTCTCCGTGACCTCCTCGATTTCCTTCTCCACGCCGTCAACGATCTTCCTGACCTTGGTTTTGATCTTCTCGACGCGCTCCGGCCAGTCAACGCCAGTCACATTCGAGGCATAATCCAGCGCGAGCGCCGGGTCATCGCGGAGGAACCTGGCCACCGCCAGGGCGTGAGGCAGATCGACCAGCAGGGAGTTTTGCGCGCATGGCGCGTCATTCGAGACCATCTGCAATTGCGCGCCGGGAACGGCCGCTTCGATGCGTGCCTTGATCTGTTCCAAGGTTTCCATGCCGAAGATGTAACCCGAACCGGAACCGCCGACAAACTTTTTGGCAAAATGTCCGGGGCACATCGCTTCGCGTGCGCCGGAACGATGGAGTTGCCAGAAAGCCTCTTGATGCGCGCCAGGCTTCAGCGCGCGATGTCCGGATGGAGCGTTCCGGTCAAGGCGATGCTGCGGGAACCGGCGTGTCGGAACCGAGCTGGCCGAGCGACACCTGCATCAACAGCCTGAACATCATCCCGCCCGCCCACCGGTTCAGTTCCTCCTCCGTCTTCAGGCCACGCACCACTTCGTCTTGGATCGCCAAATCCAGCGAGCGCGTCCGCACGGGCGGCTGGAGATCGGAGTAGAGAACCTTGCGCACCGTCAGCCGCATCTCGTCGAGCCCGGCAAACTCGAATTCCATTTTCTCGTTCCGCTCACGACGCAGGCGGATCCGTTCGCGGACACGCTTCTCGACACCATCGAGATTCAGCCGGCCCGCGGCGCTTTTCACCACGTTCAGCTCCGCAAGGACCAGCTTGAGCCTGCGAAAATGGAGCTTCCCTCCCGCCGCCTTCTCCGGGTCCAGGTCCACGTAGAGCTCCGGCACGTCCGCCATCAATTGTCCGCCAAACTCCGGCGGGTTGTAGAGCTTCAAGTTACGGACATGAAGCGCGCCCGACCCCAGCTCAGTGGACAGCTCTCCAATCTCCGCCCGCAAACCCGTTTCCTCCTCAATGCCCCGCGTCGCGAGGGATTTCAGCACCAAATCCCGAGAGAGCACCACCGCGATCGCCAGGGCGAAAACCAGCCCCAGCGCCACGAGAATCCAACGCACAAAACGATTCTTCATCACCAGCAGCGGACGTTTACAACTCGATGACTTCGGGACGGACTTCCAGACACTCGTCCTGATCCTCCCAGACGATGGCTGGATACGCATCCAGAAACTTCGGCACAATGTCGCGACCCGCTGTCGCCAGCAGATCCTCGACATCATCCGCCGCGTCATCCAAGGCGCCGTCATAGCTGCCGCATTTCTTGCGTTGCGCGTCATCCCAATGGGCGACGGCGTGCAACGGGGCGTACTTTTGCGCCCATTCACGCGCCTCGGCCTGGAGTTCGCCCGGGAGATCATCGAACGGCACGCAGGTATCCCCGCAATGCTGGCAGATCAATCCGGCATCAAGAATATCCCGCGTGAACAAGGGCAGCAACGGCGCGCGACAGCAGCTCGACTCGCGATAGACAGAGGGAGGCGTGGCAATCCGCTTGAGCCAGATTTGCCGTTCATGCGCCAGCTGCGCGGCGAGACGATAGGCTCCCAACAACGGGTGCGAAAGCCGCCACGAACGGCCCGCCAGCTGGGAAAGAGTCTGGGACAGCCAGCGCCCGAGCGTGATGTCATCGAAGTCGCGAAACGCCGCGCCATATTCCTTCCACAACCGGTCCAAGGGAGACTCTGAGTGCGTTGACATTCCGCGCCAGCATGCGCCCGCGACACCGAGGAGTAAAGCGGTCAATCGTCGGAAGGGACGCGCCAACGCTCCAGCAAACGAGGTTCTTGAATTGGATGCTTGCCGCGCAGGCGCATGATGATGTAGGTAAATATCCCTGCGTTCGCGCAGACTGGTGGCCGATGTGGCGGAATTGGCAGACGCGCTAGACTCAAAATCTGGTACTCGGAAGAGTGTGGGGGTTCGAGCCCCTCCATCGGCACCAAAATCCCCGAGTGCTGTTCCGGCTAAGTGCTAATCGGCGTAAATTCGATGACGTATTGTATTGCCTCAAATCCCGCCTTGCGGTGATATGGGAGTGCGTTTGATGCGCACTCTATGCCCAGAGAAAGCCCGTTTAC
>JBDHQG010000508.1:0-3751 GCA_039806925.1 Limisphaerales bacterium | reverse complement strand
CGAACATCACCCTCACGATTGAAACGCGGGAGGTGGTGCTGCCGCTTACGGAGACCACGAGCTACACTTTCTGGACGTTCGGCGGCAACGTGCCCGGGCCGTTCGTGCGTGTGCGCGAGGGCGACACCGTGACGCTGCGCATCACGAACGCGCCGGACAGCACCGTGGCGCATAGCATCGATTTGCACGCGGTGACCGGGCCGGGTGGCGGCGCGACACTGACGCAGACGGCGGCGGGCCAGACGACCGAGTTCACGTTCAAGGCGCTGCATTCGGGGCTTTACGTGTATCACTGCGCGACGGCGCCGGTGCCCGTGCATATCGCGAACGGCATGTATGGATTGATTCTCGTCGAGCCGCCGGGCGGATTGCCGCCCGTGGATCGCGAGTATTATGTAATGCAGAGCGAGTTCTATACCTCGGCCACTCCCGGCCAGCCCGAGTTGCTCGCGTTCGACAGCCGCAAGGCCTCCGATGGAAAGCCCACGCACGTTGTCTTCAATGGCGGCATCGGCGTGCTGGCGGGCGAACAATCCCTGCGGGCGCGCGTCGGCGAAACCGTCCGGCTCTTCGTCGGCAATGGCGGGCCGAGCCTGATGTCGTCGTTCCACGTCATCGGCGAGATCTTCGACCGTGTGCATCAGGAGGGCGGCTCACTTGTCACGCAGCGCAACGTGCAGACGACGGTGATTCCACCTGGCGGCGCGGCCATCGTCGAATTCGCGGTGGAAGTTCCTGGCACCTACCTGCTGGTGGATCACTCGATGTTTCTCGGCATGAACAAAGGTGCCGTCGGACAATTGATCGTGGACGGCCCGGTGCTGGGCGAGACCACGGCAGTTCCCGCCACGCTTCCCGGCGACGGCGGCGAAGTGACGTTGCGCGTGAAACAGCGCGCGGCAGTCACCCATGTCACGGCGCAAATTACGTTCCCCGATCAGACTCAATCCACTGTGCCAACCACCTGGAGGCTCGGCGACGAAACATGGGAAGCCGTCGCGACATTGCCGCCGAACACGACCGACGCGCCGGCCAGTTACACGGTCAGGTGGATCGCCACGGATGCATTCGGTCAAACCTCACAAAGCGCTCCGGCAGTCATCACGGTGGAAGCCGCTGGCTCGGGAACGCCGCGGATTCTCTCGCTGACTCGCGAGGCAGGCGGCTGGCGCATTCATTGGATGGCCACGGCCGGCACTGATTACCAGGTGCAATCGGCATCGGAACTCCCCTCGGCAGACTGGCAGGACGTGGGAGATTCGGTCACAGCGGCGGACGTGACGGCAAGCAAGTTCATCTCCGACACCGGCACCAGTCAGAAATTCTTCCGGGTCGTGAAACGATAGTCGTCACTCTTCCTCTTCAGCCTCACTTTTTCACCGACAACCTTTTGTTGCATATGCAACAAAAGGTTGTCGTGGCTTCCGAACTTCAACTCAAGGGCTCGCTCATCCTCATCGCGCCGGGGTTGCCACGACCCGGTAGAAGCGGCTGGCGGCAGCGGCGGGTTGCGGGGGGAACTGCACGCGCCCGGTCTGGTTCAGCACCGTCGTCACCGGAGTCCATTCGATCAGGTCGGAGGAAACCTGCAACGTGCAGGATTCGCCCGCCGGCGAGTCGAAAGTGATCTCGATGTTCCCGTCCGGCAGTCGCGCCACGCTCAACGCGCCGGACATGCTCCAGTTCAGGCTGAAGAGGCCCGACGTGCCGTCGCGGCCGTCCACCGCCACGGCGCAGGCGGTCCCCGCCGCGACATCGAACGTGATGCGGCTCGAACCAGCCCCGGGCCGCGCGATGCCTTGCGCCAGCGGCGTCAGCCCGGCGATGGAATCGCCCGTGTAAGCCGCCAGCAACGTGTCGAACCGGCTGCCCGTCGTGTCGAAAGTCACGGAGCCGCTTCTCGGCGGCGTCCACCGAAACCAGACCGAGTGCCCGCCGGGATTCCCGGCGTGCGCGGGTTCGCCGGCTTCGCGCGTGGCCGTTCTGTTGTATCCAAGCACCGAGCCGTTGGTGCCCGTGAGAATCTGGGCCGAGGCGAACGGATCGTTGCGGGCTGGATTGATCGACAACACCGCCAAACCCGCGTCCGCGCCATCGCCGCCATTGTAACCATCAGCCGCGATGCGATAGGTGGTGCCAGCGGTGGCGGTGAAGCTCACCTGGCTTTGGAGGATGCCCGTGTCGAAGTCGTCGTTGTGATCGACGATGGTGGTGCTGAGGCTCGACAACGTCGAACCGCGATACACCGCCAGCAACGTGTCGAACGTGGAGCCGAGCAACGAGACCGTCGCCGGCCCGGAATACGGCGCGGTCCAGCGGTACCAGATGGATTTGCCGCCGGCATTGTTCGCGTGGGTCGTCTCCCCCGACTGCTTGGAGGCGCACCGCGTATCCCCGACCACGGTGACACTTTCGCCGGTGAGCACGATGGCACTTGCGAACGCGTCGTTCGGCGGCGCGTTGGTGCAGGGCGGATCGATGAACACCGGCAGCACCGCGACGTTGTTGCTGTGGTTTGCCTCCACCAGGCGGCTGAGGGGATTGATGTGAACTTCGAGCGCGTACTGTCCGGGCGGCACGGCCGTTACATCCACATACTGGCAGGCGAGATTCGCGCTGTAGAGATCGGACCAGCCGGCCTGCAACCCTTGATAGCTGCAATTGTATTTCGCCGATGCCGGAGCCGTGGCGAGCTGACGCCGGCTGTCCTCGAGGCAGAAGCCGAATTTGGAGTTCGTGGCCACGGCGTGGCCGGTGCCGTCGAGCAGGCGGAATCGCGCGTAATAACGGAACTGATTGTATTCATTGCAGGCGTTGTATTCGAACAGCGGGCTGCCGGATGTGGAGCCAATCACGACGTCCTCGTTTCCCTGGTTCAGCGTCTCGACCGCGAACCGGAGCAACTGCCGCGTGCCTTCCACGGTGCAGCCGTTGCCGATCTGGCAGTCGCCCGCCTCGAACGTCCGCGTGATGACCGAAGGCTGAATCGAATTGGTCAGAATCACGAGGTCCGGTCCTCCGCCCGCCAGGAAGGTTTGATTCCAACTCAACGAAAGATCGCCCGTGGCACCGTCGCGTCCGTCGATCGCGATCTGGTAGATCGCGCCCGGAAGCAGGTTGTATTCGACCGGCTGGTTCACCGCCGACGCCACCGCGCTCAGGCTCCCGAGGCTGGACCCACGGTAAACGGCGATCACGAACGGGAACGAGCTGCCCGATGGATCCAGGCGCAATCGTCCGCCGCAGTTCGCATGGAACCGGTACCAGACCGAATGCCCGCCGGCATTCCCCGCGTGGTTCGGCTCGATGATGTCCTTCCCCGCATCGACATTCGATCCCGTCACTGTTCCCTGCGCGCCGAACAAAGGGGTGGGACTGAAAAACTCGTCGTTCGGCGGCGGCGCTCCGAGCAGGGTCGCCGCATGGCAGACGCATGACGCCACAAGGACAGCCGCGGCGCAGCCCCGCCAGCGACGGGGCCAGGAAATGTTTTTGTTGTTCATAGCGGGAAAGTTCACGGCCACAGCCGGGCACGATAGAAACGAGACGGCGTGGCCCCCAGCGGCTCGGCGAAGTCGCGAACGCCACCCGATGGCGCATTGGTCCAGCGCGGCGACCAGTTCTGGAGGTTGCCGGAGCCTTCGATCACGTAGGGCTGCCCGTCGAACCCGAAGAGACGCAGCCGGACCAATCCACCGGGATACATCCGCGACAATTCAAGCCGGGGCGGCGCCAGCAACGCCGCCGGGCG
>JBDHQG010000507.1:0-3791 GCA_039806925.1 Limisphaerales bacterium | reverse complement strand
CGGCAGCGAATTAACTCACCGCCATTGTTCAGTTGTGGTTTGTGATTCGATTAAGCGCAGCACGCCTGTCGTTGCGCGGGAGCATTTCGGGTCGCTGCCCTCCGGTTGACGGTTGGCGTTGGTCTTGCGGAGCGGGTGGTGGCGACGGGCTTGTGGCCTTCGACCAACAACACCGCGTTTGCGGTGCCGAACGAATTCGGGATGCGTTCGGTCGCCGCCGGGTCGTCCACCCATTGGCCGTCCACGACGAATCGGTATTCGTAGCGACCGGGCGGCAACGCGAGTTCCTTGGCCCACTTGCCATCCTCCAGCCGGATCATCGGCGTGGCGGTCGGGTGCCAGTCGTTGAATGAGCCGGCGATGCAAACTTCCTGCGCGGTCGGGTGCGTCAGCGCGAGGCAGACGCACCCGGCGCGACCAGAGGCTCTTTTCGCGCCGGCATTGGCTTTGGTTTTCATGGCGAGGTTTCGCTTGAAGGTTGCGGGCTGGTTACTTCACCGGAGCGACCTCGAACTTGTTCTCCATGCCCTTGGTCGCGGTGATGCTCTTGCTGGTCGAGCAGCAGGCGTGGCTCGCCGCGCCACAACTGGTGCAGGTGTGAACGGCCGTGCTGGACTTAGCCTTGCCGTGGCCGGAAACAACCCAGGTGTTTCCGCAGCCTTTGCACTCATGGGTGGAAACCCGCTTGGTGGGAACGCCACCGGCGAGCAACGTCCGCGCGCCCGCGCCCTTGGTGGGCAGGTTGTCCTTCACTTCCACCACGCGATCCGTGCATTTCGCGCACGACATCAGCTTGTAGTCGCTCGGCGCGGATTTCGGTTCGACCAACGTGCCGCTCAACCTGAGCAGCCGGGTCGCGCCCTTCTCTTGCTCGTTCGCCATGCCGGCAACGCCGGCGAAGAGCGCCAAGGCGATGGTCATCCCGCACAGGCGGGCCAGTGTGTTGATTCGATTGATTTTCATAGTGTGCCTCTCTTTGTTTGTTGGTTTGTTGTTCACAAACGTCTCGCGTTCATCCCTTGCTACGCCTGCACCCCTCTCGTTCCCTTGAGCTTCCTTTGCCGAAACCTCACCCGATTTTGATGTCGCTTGCTGACGAGGGGGGAAGGGAACCGAAGCGGCGGTGGCGACGTCACTCACCGCTTCGGTGCAAGGCGTGGCTTACTTTTTTTCCTTCTCCATTCCTTTCGTCACGGCGCTGCCGGGCTTGGTCGCGCAGCAGAAGGCGGAGTCATCGCCGCACGCCTTGCAACTGTGCTTGAGGACCATTTCCTTCCCCTTGCCATGCCCTATAATTTCGATGGTCGAGTTGCAGCCGCCGCAGGCGTGTCTCCCGATGACTTGCGCCGGTTTGCCGCCAGCCGCAAGAACTTCCGCTCCCTTGGCCGTGTTGATGACCTTCGTCACGAAGATGGTTTTGCACTTGCCGCACGCCATCGCAAAAGTGTCGTCCGGTTTCAGTGCTTCAACGTCTCCGACGGTCTTGAGGTTTTGGAGGTGCAGGAGGTGTTGTGCGCCTTTCATCTGTTCCGCTCCGCGAGCGGAATATGGCATCGTTGACGCCAGCGCGATGACGGCGGCGCTGACCATGAGTGTTCGAGTCGCGTATTTCAGGATGTTTTGCATAGTGTGTCTTTCGTTTTGTTTGTTGATCTTGGATAATGAGCTATGCCCACCGTCTGTCCCTGAATACGCCGCGCTCACGAGTACCCCTTGAACGATGTGCATTCAGAAATTGGCTTCGACTCACCCTCATTTGCCGCGAACAAATGCCGACCACACGACGTTGACAAGGGGTCATGGAATCGAGTCCCAGATTTTCGTCAGACGCGCGCTCGCCGCAGCCGCAGCGCGTTGGCGATGACGGACACGGAACTCAGGCTCATGGCCGCGCCCGCGAGGATGGGACTGAGCAGCACACCGAAGAACGGGTAGAGCACACCCGCCGCGACGGGGATGCCGAGCGCGTTGTAGATGAAGGCGAAGAAAAGGTTCTCCCGGATGTTCCGCATCATGGCGCGGCCGAGGCGAATCGCGCGCACGATGCCGCGCAGGTCGCCTTTCACGAGCGTCAGCCCGGCGCTTTCCATCGCGATGTCCGTGCCTGTGCCCATCGCGATTCCCACGTCGGCGGCGGCAAGCGCGGGCGCGTCATTGATGCCATCGCCGGCCATGCCCACGGTGCGGCCTGCGGCCTTGAGTGATTTCACCTTCTCATGCTTGTCGTGCGGGGTGACGCCAGCCTGGAATTCGGCAATGCCCAGCTTGCGCGCGACGGCCTCGGCGGTGCGCGGATTGTCGCCGGTAAGCATGATGACGTTGATGCCGAGTTCGCGGAGTTCGGCGAGCGCCTGCGGAGTGGTGGTCTTCACCGGATCGGCAACGGTCAACACCCCGGCGGCACGGCCATCAATCGCGACGAAGATGGCGGTCGCGCCCTCGGCCTGGTGCGGGGAGGCAAGAGTTTCGAGCGCGGTGATGTCCGTGACGCCGTGCTCTCGAAGGAAACCGGGCTTTCCAACCAGCACGCGCCGGCCCGCAACCGTTCCGGCCACGCCACCAGCGGTCGTAGATTGGAATTCTTTCGGAGCTTCGACGGGAATCTCGCGTTCGCGGGCCGCGACGACGACGGCGTGGGCCAGCGGGTGTTCACTGCTTTGTTCGAGCGACGCGGCGAGGCGGAGGAGTTCGGTGTCAGAGAATCCATTCGCCGGCAATACTTGCGCGAGCTTGGGCTTTCCTTCGGTCAGCGTGCCGGTTTTGTCCACTGCGAGTGTATCAAGTTGCGCGAGCTTCTCGATGGCTTCGGCGTTGCGGATCAGCACGCCCATTTGCGCGCCGCGCCCGACGCCGACCATCACGCTCATGGGCGTGGCGAGACCAAGCGCGCACGGGCAGGCGATAATGAGCACGGCGACAGCGTTGGTGATGGCGAACGCGAGACTCGGCTCTGGCCCGAAGAAGAACCATCCGAGAAACGTGAGCGCGGCAATCGCCAGCACCGCTGGCACGAACCACGCCGCGACCTTGTCCGCCAAAGCCTGAATCGGCGCGCGACTGCGCTGGGCTTGACCCACCATCTGGACGATACGCGCCAGAACGGTTTCACTGCCGACATGCTCGGCCTGCATCACGATGCTGCCAGTCGTGTTCTGCGTGCTACCGGTCACGCGGTCGCCTGGACTTTTCTCCACCGGCAGCGGCTCGCCGGTAATCATGGATTCGTCGATGGAAGTCTTCCCTTCGATCACGAGACCATCCACGGGAATCTTCTCACCGGGCCGGACGCGCAGGCGCGCTCCAACGCGCACAGAATCGAGCGGGACATCGAATTCCTCCTGGCCTTGAATAACTCGCGCGGTTTTTGGGGCGAGATTGAGCAACGCTCGAATGGCGCTGCCGGTTTTGCTCCGCGCTCGCAGCTCCAGCACCTGGCCGAGCAGCACGAGCACGGTAATGACCGCAGCGGCCTCGAAGTAGATGGCGGGCTTGCCCGTGTGGCCGGTAGCGGGTGGAAACGCCTGCGGAAACAACATCGCGACGGCGCTGAAGACATAGGCCGCTCCGACGCCGAGCGCGATGAGCGTGAACATGTTCAGGCTGCGGTTCAGGAGCGAACGCCATCCACGCACGAAGAACGGCCAACCCGCCCACAACACGACCGGCGTGCTCAGAAGGAACTGTCCCCACCGCGACACGTTCCCGCTCACCCATTCGGCGTGACTCCAGGCGGGAACGAGATGCGCCATCGCCACGATGAACACCGGGAGCGTGAGCGCCGTGCCGATCCA
>JBDHQG010000506.1:0-3809 GCA_039806925.1 Limisphaerales bacterium | reverse complement strand
CGCCGGATTCATGCAGACGTAGGCGAACAGGTCGTAATCCTTCTCCAGCACGACGGGTTGCAAGCCGGGGTTGAGATGCGGCGTGAGTTGGCGGACACCCGGCTTCCAAACCAGCCGGCGCACGAACCATTGCCGCGCCTCGTAAGCCTTGCCCGGCTTGAGGCTGAACAGATCGACATCGTCGATGCCGCAGATGACGTCCTCGAACTCGTAGTTCGAACACCACGCCGCGTGCTTGTTCGCGCCTCGGAGGCTGACGAGGCAGATGCGTGGCTGGTCCGAAAACTCGGGAGACATGTCAGTGATGGAATACCGCAATAACCAACAAAAACGAGACGATCAGCAACATGACCGCCAAAATCACCATCGCGGTCGGACTCCCACCGCGAATGGGACGCAGACTTCGCGGTAATATCGCATCACAAGCAATATCGATCGGTGGTATGTCTTGAATCTCAAAAGCTCGCCCACACCGCGCACAGCTGCGATCAGGTTCACATGTCCGGTGAACAACAACTTCACAACGCGGGCAAGACTGTCCGTCTCGGGAAAATATGATTCGCTTTCCACATCTCGCACACTCATTGCCAGCGATTTCCATGTGGTGTGAGCTCAAACAGGGGTTGATGCCGGAGTCTTTTTCGTAGCGACCTCTTCACCGCCCACCTTCTCCACCCAAATCTCCCGCCAGTAGAGATAGTAAGCGCGCGGACAGAGCTTGCGGCATTTCGCATAGCGCGCCTGGCAGACCACTTCGTCGAGGATCAGGCACTCGGTTTTGAAATTGAGCATCTTGCCGGTCTTCTCGTCGATGATGCGGTTGACGCGCTTGAGCACTTTGTAGGTGCCGTTGGTGTAGGGCACCATCTCGGCGTCGAAGTAGAGGCCGCGGTTCTTCCAATCCTCGTCGAGCGTCTCCAAGATTTCGTGGTAATCCTTGATGCGGACCATCTCGCCTTCCTGGACGTCCAGTTTGTTCGTTGGCGTCTTCGATCCCTTTGGGATCTTCCCGATGCGCCACGGATACGGCGAGCCGCCGATGGCTTTCATGAACATGTCGTACGCCCAGCGCATCGCGGAGCCGAAGCCAAGTCCCGCGCCGGCGAGATTGTGATATGTCCAGAAGGTCCACGCGCGAATCATCTGGAACACGGTCACGTTGCCCGAACGAAAATCTTCGATGTATTGCGAGACATCCCACCACGGAAGCGGTGTCGTGGCGGCGGCGACCTGTGTGGCCTGGCAGCAGTAAATCGGGCCTTCCGCGCCTGCGGGTTGCTCGGCGGCGATGGTGCCGCGCAGGACTTCGGCTTCGGTGCAGCCGGGGGATGGAGAAGATGCAGGGGACGAAGGCGACGCAGAACCGTTCGCGGGCTTGAGCCATGCCTCTTTCCAAAAGATCAGGCAGCCGGCCTGGCAGCCGGCGTGGGCGGAGCCGTCGCAACGCAATCCTTCGAGATGCACGGAGTCGGGGAGACGGCGGCTTTGCAGACCGTTCACCGGGTCGCAGGTCTTGTGGGCGCGTTTGCCGACCTGAAAGCGTTTGCCGCAGAAGGCGAACATCTCGGGCATGAACGGCATCCGTTCGAGCTGACCGTTCTTGTCGAGCGTGCTGAGGATTTCCTCCTTCGAGCGCACTTGCACCCAGTCGCCGGCGCGGAGGTTGAGGCTGTGAGGAATGGTGGAGCCGCTCATAGGGAAGGAGGGGAAACTTGAAGAACCAACCTGCGCTTGCTGCCTGCCGTGGCATTCATAAATCCTGGAGATAAAAATCAGACGGGCGCGCTCGGCACCGCCTGCGCCGCAAGCACGCGGCTGACGCGCAGCCAGAACATCATCCCGATGGCGCCAGAAACCACGCACGCCGCGGCCAGCGCGACCGGAGCGCCCGAAGTTCGCCGGTGCAGAAACAAATACGCGGCCCAGCCGACGCCGATGCCAAACAGCTTCTGCCACTGGTAGGAATCGTAGCGCTTGGCGAGGGCACGGCGCTCAGCCCAGACGTTCTTCACGTCGCGGCCAAACGGCAGCACACGGCGCAGCACGCCCGGGATGATGCGGAGTGAAACGAGGACGACGAGCAGCGCGATGAAGAGTTGGGAGGGCGTGGGTGTCGCGCCATGAACCATCATCGCGGCCGGCATCACGCCGTAGCCGATGGCGACGCGGTAGAGGATGTTCCACGGAAGCGTTTCCAGACCCAAAATCAGCTTGCCCATCATGCTAAATCAAAATGTTGTCGCCCGGGACGCGGGCCATCGACCGCCCGCGTTGCCCGGAGCGGCCTAGGTATTATCGGGAGGAGCATTTTCATGCTAATCCTTTTTTCCCGCCGCCACGCCAAATTTCAAGCCCGGGAAACGCGCCGCCAGGCGCGGGGCGAAATCTCTCAGCGCGACAAGCCCGACCTCGATCGGTTCCCGCACCCGGAACAACCCGACGACGACCACGAGATAGACGACCGCGCACACCGCCAGCAGCACCGGCAGCCGGATGAACATGTGAACGTCTTGCAGGACGCCAAAGCGCAGGGCCGTCCCCGCCGCCGCGCTGGCCAGCGCGCCGACGAGCTGCGGGCCGACGACGCGAATCACATCCCGCGCCCCGATGCCGAGCGGCTGGCCGGCATAGGCAATCGCCGGGATGAACAGCAGGTACATCGTGATGGTGTAGGCTCCCGCCACGCCAAGCGTGCCGAAGGGCAGCCCGCAGAACAGCGCCACAATCTGGACCGCGCTCCCAAACAAGCCCCAGCGCATCCAGCGATCCGAACGCCCCGCCGGCACATGCAGCCAGCCGAGCGTGCGCTCGACCACATGCGGAATGCCGCGCAAGGCGAGCACGCTGACGATGGTGCCCGTGAACAGCCATTTTTTCCCGAGCAGAATCACGATGAGATCCTCGCCCATCACCGCGAGCACCGCGAAGACCGGCATCGCATAAAACGCGAGCGAGGAGAGAGCCTTCGCCCAGTAACGCTTCAGCTCCGGCACGTTGTCGCGGAGCTTGCTCAGGCTGGCGACGGCCACGCTGTGCAGCGAGATCGCCATCAAGGTGAGCGCGTTGTCGTAGACGAAAAAGGCGTTCTGGTAATAGCCCAGTTCCGTCGGCCCCGCCCTTTTTCCGACAGCGACGCGATCCGCGACGCGGCCGAGATAATCCGCCGTCGTGAACCCGGTGATGTTCAGCCCGAACCGGATCATTTCCTTCACGCCCTGCGTGAGCCTGGGGATGCCGGGAATCCACCGGCAACACCAGCACGCCCCCACCAACATGCCGAGGGCGGAGAGGACCGGCTTCACCGCCAGCGCCCAGTAGCCGGCGCCGGCAAACGCCATCGCCACCGAGGCCACCGAGCTCACCACGCTGGAACCCACCTCGATCACCGCGATCTGCTGGAACCTCATCGCCCGCCGCAACAGCGCGAAGTGCTGGCAGGAGGCGGCGGAGAGTATGAAATTTATCGCCGAGAACACGGCGATCGACTCGAGGCGCGGCTCGTTGTAGAAGGCGGAGATCAGCGGGCTTCCCGCCACCAGCAGCGACGCCAGCAAACCGCCGATGCCCATCGTGAGCCAGAAGAGCGCGCTGACTTCCTCGTGGGTGATCTTTTCGCGCTGCACCGAGGCATCGCGCGTGCCCAGGTCCATCAACACCGGAGCCAGCCCGGTGAGAATGGTGATCATGGCGACCAGGCCGACATCATCCGGAGACAGCAGCCGGGCGACCCAGACCTGCGAGCCGACCTGCACGAAGATGTTCACCCCACGCGACGCCACGGAGAGGATGCCGCCGCGGAGCGATTTGCG
>JBDHQG010000505.1:0-3812 GCA_039806925.1 Limisphaerales bacterium | reverse complement strand
GCGGGCGCGATGGGTTCGTGGCTCTTCGACGTGGTGGAGAAGATCCGGTTCATGGATTTTTCCGGCGTGGCCCACGAACGCATGGCGAGCGAGGTGAACGTGGAGTATCGCGGTTGTCCGCTGTTGAAGACGCACGTTGCCCTTGGTGCCGTGCTGAAAGGGACGTCGGCGACGAAGGAAACGGTGGCGTCGCGCATGGAGCAGTTCAGCGCGAAGCGCTGGGAGAGCCAGCCGAAGGAACCGAGCGCGGGCTGCATCTTCAAGAATCCCAAGACGATTCCCGCCGGCAAGCTCATTGACGAGCTGGGCCTGAAGGGAACACGGGTCGGCGGCGCGATGGTGTCGGACGTACATGGGAATTTCATCGTGAACGCGGACAACGCGACGGCGAGTGATGTGCTGAGTTTGATCGAAGTGGTGAAGCAGCGGGCGAAGTCCGCGCGCGGGATTGAGTTGGAGACGGAAGTGGAGATTTTAGGAGAAGGCTGACGATGCCTTGGTCGTAAGCTTGCGTAAACTTGTTGCTCGAAAGCAATCCCTGTCATGCCACGCCTCCGCGCCGTCATGGATACGAATGTCGTCTATGCCGCTCTCCGTTCCCGGCAGGGCGCGTCGCACGAGATTTTCGATGCGCTTTGGCAACAGCGTTGGACACTTGTGCTCAGCCAGACGACGCTTACCGAATACGAAGAGCTTCTCAAACGTGAAGCCGCCACGCTTCGCCTCGACCTCGCGCAAATCGACCGGCTGCTGAGTGCGCTTTGCGCACTGGCAGAACGCCACCCGACTTCCGACACTTGGGTTCCCATTCTTCACGATCCCGACGACGAAGCCTTCGTCCAACTCGCTGTTGAAGCCAAGGCTGAAGCTCTGGTGAGCCATAATCTTGGCCATCTGACTCCGGCGCGTGCGCTTGGCGTCAACCTGCTTGCGCCGCGCGAATTTCTGGCGATAATTCGACAAGACAGATGAAAACAATTCAGGCCCAAGTCCCCGATTACCTGGCGACGCTTGCCGCCGATGCCGCTGCCCGCGAACACATCAGCATCGATCAGGTCGTGGCGTTGGCGCTCTCCGCCCAGCTCTCGGCATGGAAAGTCCGCGAGGACATTGAGACTCGTGCCAAGCGCGGCAATCCTGAACATCTGCGTGAGATACTTGATCAGGTTCCCGACGTGCCGCCGCCGCCGGGCGATGAAAAGTAACCGGGTGAACGCGGACAACGCGACGGCGAGCGATGTGCTGAGCTTGATCGAGGTGGTGAAGCAGCGGGCGAAGTCCGCACGCGGGATTGAGTTGGAGACGGAAGTGGAGATTTTGGGAGAGGGGTAGGGTGAAACAAGGTAGTGTTCAAACTATGAAGACAATCAGTGCCCAGTATCTTCTCGCGGTTGCGTTCGCAATCACGGCGTTCTCTGCCGAACCCACTGCGAAGTCTCTCGGAAAATGCCCAAACGGACACTCAACGCTTAAGAATGTTCCGATCGTTTACGGGCTCCCGCCGTTCAAAGGCGAACGCGCTCAAAAATGGGACAAAGGAGTCGAGAACCTTGAATTCGTACCCGGTGGGTGCGTTGTTTCATTTGAGTCTCCGAGCAACCAAGTCATCTGCACTACATGCCGGTTTGCTCACTCAATTTCCACGACCAACAGTCCGAATGATGGTTCATGGTATCGCCGCTCTCCAGATGCGGAGAGTTTTCCGAAGCCAATTTCCAGTTTGGTGAAATCATTTCCCACTCCGGCGAAGAAGCAACAAAAGGAACCCGTATCCTATTCTCAGGATCTCAGCGACGCTTTGCAGGTTCGGTTTGAGGGAGTCAGTTGTCGTACTTCTATGCCACTGAACGAACTCAAAGTTCAGGTGAACCAGTGGCTCAAGGCGCAAAGCATAGAGTGTGAATTCTCAACTCGTACGATCACGAGCGATTTGGATGGGGCCACTCGCGACATTCTCTGTTGGAAAACCAAAAAGTTCTGGGTTTCCATAGATGTGCATCACGAACATTCGGACAAGTCTTCGTGGATCTCCGCCACGTTCTTTAAGTAATTTGGCGGCCTTGGATTCCCAGCATTTGCCACTTCTTCTCCTAGTTCGATGACTCCACAACTTTCCATCACCGTGATGCTCGGCGGGTTTTCCGCGGAGCGCGAAGTGTCGTTGAAGACGGGCGCGGCGGCGGCGAAGGCGCTGCGGTCGCTCGGGCACACGGTTCATGAGCTCGATCCGAAGGACGACTCGTGGACGCTCGCTCCGGGGACGGACGTCGTGTTCCTCGCGTTGCACGGGACGTACGGCGAGGACGGTCAGGCGCAGGCGCGATTGGAGAAGCTGGGCGTGCCTTATACCGGTTGCGATCCGGAGGCCAGCCGCGTCGCGTTCGACAAAGTGCTGACGAAGCAGCGTTGCGTGAGCGGGGGCGTGCCGACGGCGAAGTTCATGGTGTTCGATGCGCCGGGCGCGACGTGGCCGATGGGCTGGCAGCCGCCGGTGGTGCTCAAGCCGGTGCGGCAGGGTTCGAGCGTGGGCTTGCAGTTCGTGGATCGCGTGGCGGATTTCGACGCGGCGCTGGCCGAGGCGTTGCGGCATGACACGCAGGTGTTGATGGAGGAACGCATCGTCGGGCGCGAGACGACGGTGGCGATTCTCGATGGCCAGGCGTTGCCGGTGGTGGAGGTGCGTCCGAAGGAAGGCACTTATGATTACGCGAACAAGTACACGGCGGGCCGCACGGAATACTTTTGTCCCGCGCCGTTCGAGCCGTCAGTGACGGCGGCGATTCAGCAGGCGGCGCTGGGAGCTTTCCATGCCGTCGGCGGACGCGATTACGCGCGGGTGGATGTGATGGTGCGCGCGAACGGCGAACCCATCGTACTCGAAGTGAACACGCTGCCGGGCATGACGGAGACGAGCCTGTTGCCGAAGGCGGCGGCGGCGGCGGGCATCAGTTACCCGGAACTTTGCCAGCGGATGATCGACCTGGCGATGAAGCGGGCGAAGAAGTGATGGAAGAAATGTTCGCCTGTTTCCCTGAATTCCCCTTTCTGCCGCGAGGTTTTGGACTGCGCCAGTCCTCTGGCGCTTTTCACAATATCCAGTGCGTCTGAAAGCGGCAGAGGGCTGCCGCAGTCCAAGACGCTGATGCGCGGACAATAGTCCCACATACTCTCAAGCTCGGTGCTTGCGCTCGCTGTCCTTTCTTTTTACAACTCACCACGTCCAATCGATGTTCTTTAAGCCCAAACGTCGTAACCGGCGGCATTCGCGTGGTTACGTCCTCGATGTCAAACTCAGCGCCAGCCAGCGCCGGGAATCCCGGCTGCGCCGGCTGACACTTCTTCTCGGTTCGGCCCTGGTTCTCTTCGTCACCGCATTCGTTTTGTGGCGCGGCGGCGACATGGCCATCCGCCACTTCATCTACGAGAATCCCGCGTTCGCCATTCGCCTCGTCGAGGTCGAAACGGACGGCGTGCTTTCCGCCGAACAGATTCGTTCGTGGGCGGGCGTGCGCTTGAACGACAACTTGCTGGCGCTGGATCTTGCGCGGGTTGAGCGCGACTTGAAGCTCGTGCCCGCGATTGAATCGGTGGTGGTCGAGCGCGTGTTGCCGGGCGGCCTGCGCATTCGCGTGGCGGAACGCGAGCCCATCGCTCAGGTGGTGTTGCCGCAGTTCCACGCCTCGGCGGGGAAGGAAGGCGGGCTCTACACGCTCGATGGCAACGGCTACTTCATGTTCCCGGTGGAAGCGATGCAGCGCGCGGTGCCGGTGGTGCAGACGAATGATCATCTGCCGTTGATCGCCGGCATCCCG
>JBDHQG010000504.1:0-3828 GCA_039806925.1 Limisphaerales bacterium | reverse complement strand
AACAAACCGCTCGCGAGCATTCCGGCCATGTTGAATCCGCCGCCGCGCCCGCCGCCGCCTCCGGGCCCGCCTCCAGGTCCACCCGGTCCGCCGCGGTCACCGCGATCACGATTGCCGCCGCCCTGACCACCAGGCCCGCCGCCACCTCCGGGCGGCCCTCCAAAACCACCGCCGCGTCCACCGCGCTTGGGCGGCATCGCGCTTTCCTCGTCGAGCTGTGAAACCGCGTGAACCAGCAGGCTGCCCTTGCCGTTGCCCGCTTCCACGACCTTGCCCTCGTCGCTGCCCTGCAACGTCGCCTGCAAGCTGTCAAGCCGCAGCCCGGCGCGTTGACGCCGCTCGCCATGACAATTCACGCACGACGCCTCGAAGAGCGGCTTGATGTCCTTGTCGAATGTCAGCCCCTGCTTCGTCGAAGCCGGCGGCAGCTTGGTCACGTCGATTTCGGCGAAGGCCATCGGCCCGCCACTAACCGCAAGCACCACCGCGGTGACAATCATTCGAGTGTTCATAAAATTCTTTGGTGTTTGTATCTTGGAGCTTGGTGTTTCACCGCACGGTCCACGTCTTCGATTTCGTAATCGTCGCGCTGTCGCCCAGCAACGAATCGTTCTGCCACCGACCTGAATCGCGCTTCCCAACGACCTCGACGTGATGCGCGCCCTTCGCCAGCCCGGCGAGCTGAACGGGTTTGTCGATCGGCGTCTCCGCGCTCCACGCGCCGCCATCGAGCCGCCACTTGTAGTGCGAGTAACCGGAACCGGTCGGCCACGGCTTCGCGGGAATGTTCCCGCCGCTGCGATTGAATCCCACCGTCAACGTCGCGCTGGTCGCCGTGGTCTCACCCTTGGGCTCGCCGGAAACCGAAACGCCCATCGGCACCACGCCGCCGAGATCGAGACCGTTCGGCCCCTTGCCCATCGCCGGCGAACCCGGCTGCAGGCTGAACCAGTCCCGAAGAATCTGCGCGCTCTGCCAGTTGGTGAACTTCGTCTCCGCCAGCGCCGGAATGTATTTCAGCTTCGGATCGCCCACGAAGTTTCCGCCGCCCGCGCCGTCCCACGCCTTCGGCAGGATGTTGTTCGTGAACACCACCGGCGCTTCCTTCGGATCGTTGTTCCGCACGAGGTTCGCGGCGTCCACGATGATGTTGCCTTCGAGATGGAAGCCCTTGCCGTAAGTCGTCGGACGCGGGTCGCGGTCCTGCACGCAGATGACGCCGTCGTCGGTATCGACCCCGCCCTGCCGCGTCATGCGCACCATCGTGTTGTTCATCATCACAAAAAAGTTTCCTTCCTTCGCCGTCGCCGCCTGGTCGCAGTCAAAGAACAGATTGCCGACAACGGTCACCTCCGAAGTGTCGTTGCGATTCTCCCCGCCGGAGACCGCGCTCGACGTGTCCGGCGCGCCGTTCTTGTGCGAATGCACGAAGATGTTTCCCTCCACCCAACCGTCCGTGCCGTCGAGATCGATCAAGTCATCCGTCGAGCCGCCAAAGACATTGTTGTAAAATTCAACGATTGGCTGGCCCTTGTCGCGGTTGCTGCCGGTGAAATCGACGATGTCGCTGTAACCGTCGCTCTGACCGAAGAAGTTCTCACGGAAGATGGCATGGCCGCCCGCCTTCACGCCACCGCTGCCATGCACCGGCTCGAACTCGCCGGTCGTGCCCTGAAAATGACAACGGCTCACGACGAACGAGCTGCCATCGAGCGACACGTACTGGCGGTCGCGCGTGCCGAAGGTCAGGTTGTCCAGCCACACCGTCGCATGCTGTGCATAGACCGCCGTGAAATCGTTCCCCTCGATGTGAGCAAAGCGAATCCGTGACTCCGGAGAGTCCGGCCCGCCGGTGATCACGATGCCGCCCCAGCGCTTGCGCACGCCCGCCGGACGGCTGAAGCGAATCCGTTTCTCCGCCGTGCCCTCCGCGAGCAACCGCCCGCCGTTCGTCACCACGAGGTCCGTGCCCGCCTTCATCTGAATCGCCGCGCCCGGCTCGATCTTCAACGTGACGCCCTTGAGCACAGTCACAGAACTGGTCACGGCGTAAGGACTGCCTTCCGCGGTCCAAACTGTGTCGGCAGCGATGGAGCCGCCGATCTCGTCTGCTCGGATAGCCGTCGCGTTCGCGCAAATAAACACGATGACCGCAAACCCGAGTGCCGCTGGGCAATCCCGTTTTGCCGAAGCCATCTCATTAGCACCGGGCTTTAGCCCGGTGATCCATCGCGATACGTGTAAAGCCGTTTTAACGGCTTGGTCGAACAAGTCTCGGACGAAACGGTTGAAACCGTTTACACCCACGATGGTCGCCCACACCCGGCTAAAGCCGGGTGCCAATGAGACAGACAACATTCGCCGTCCGGCAAAAGTGCGTACCGAATCAAATCTGGTTTGCTTCATGGCTTAAGCTAAGGGTCTCTTGAGGTTCAGAATCACAGCTTCGCTGCCTTCTCTTTCTCCTTCTTCTTTTTCTTCTCCGGCTTCTCCAGCCCTTCAGTGGAGAACGTCCCGGCCTTCTTCAATTCCTCCTGCGCGAGGAGGAACTCACCGCGCTTGCGCAGGTGCTGGCGCACGGCGGCAAGTTGTTGATCGAACTGACGCTCCGCGCGAGCCGCGTCGGTCTTGAAAACTTCCGCGCGCACTTTCACTTCGCCGCGCAGCTTTGCCGCCGCTTCGTCCAGGAGCGGGCCGAACGACTTCTCGTTGAACACGGTCTCGACCAGTTGCTTCGTGCGTGCGAGATACAGCGCCCGGAACGACGGATTCGCCAGCAGCGGTCCGGAGAAATAACCCGGCGGACGCCACCAACCGCTGCCCTTCGGCGAATCGCCAGCCATCCCAAACGTCAGCGGCATCTCCGCGAGTTCCTCGCTCCCGCCCATCATCGAGATACCCCACGTCTGATCCTGGTCCCACGGATACATCGTCCAGCGACCGGTGCCGTCGACGTCGTGGTAAGTGAAGTAGTTGTTGAAGAACCCGTCCCAGTGCGAGAGCAGCGTGTTTACCGCGAAGTAATTCACCACCTGCTCGACATCAAACTGCTTCTTGATCACCGCCCACAGCGCGTCGCCCTTGTTCTTCTCGAGTTGCTCCAGCAGATCGAGCAAGTCGTCGTGTCCCGTGCGCACGTTGGTCTTCTTGTCGTGCTGCTCCGTCACGTCGCCACCGAACCAGAGCAGCTTGTAGAGATTGCCCTCGTCGTTGATTTTATTCCGGCGCAGAAACGCCCGGTTCACCTGCTCGACGTAAAGCTGGTAACCGACCGGATCGCCGTTCACCCAAAGACGCAGGTTCCCGCTCAACGGCGCGGCCATGCCCGCGCGGCGATACAGCTCGTAGGCCAGCGGTTCGATGAGGACCGACACCGGATTCTCGAAGCTCACGTTCAGCGTGTTGATGTCGCGGAACGACTGGCCCTTCGCGAAATGAATCTTCTGCCCGCCCTTGCGCGACTCGACCTCCACGAAGTCGTACACCTCCACCTTGTTCGTCGCGGGATCAAAGTAGATGAACGCCGAACGCGTGGTCGTCGGCTCCTTCGTTTCCTCGCCGCGTCCCGGCGCCCCGCCAAATCCCCGCGTGCGAGCCGCGTTGCGCGCCATCTCCGCCACGCGATCCTGCGCCGCATGAAACTCGTCGACCGTCGTGTTGATGATCCACGCGAACGGAAGCGCCCCGGACGTCACCGGCTCGTGGACGTACGCCGTGAACGCCGGACGCGGCTCGTTCTTCGCCGGATACATCCGCCTGGCACCACCCGCTCCGATGGCTTCAATGCGGTAGCGCACCAATTGCCCCGCCAACTGACCGGGCACTTCC
>JBDHQG010000503.1:0-3829 GCA_039806925.1 Limisphaerales bacterium | reverse complement strand
GAGGGGTGCGAAATCGGCCCCTATTGCGTCATCGGCGAGCATGTGGTGCTGGGCGCGGCCTGCCGGCTGCATTCGCATGTCGTGATTGACGGCCACACCGTGCTCGGGAGCGGGAACGAGATTTTTCCGTTCGCGAGCATCGGGCTCAAGACGCAGGACTTGAAGTGGAAGGGCGGCCATACCCGCACGCAGATCGGCGACCACAACACCTTCCGCGAATACGTCACCATTCACAGCGCCACGGGCGACGGCGAGGCAACCGTGGTGGGTTCGCACAATCACATCCTTGCCTACTGCCACCTCGCCCACAACGTGCAGCTGGGGAGCCACGTCATCATGTCGAACGTCGGCACGCTCGCGGGCCATGTGACGGTGGAGGATCACGCGGTGATTGGAGGGTTGGCGGCAATCCACCAGTTCTGCCGTGTCGGCACCATGTCGATGATCGGCGGCTGCTCCAAGGTCGTGCAGGATGTGCCGCCCTACATGATGGCGGATGGAAACCCGGCGCAGACGCGGACGATTAACAAGGTGGGGCTCGAACGCCGTGGGGTTTCGGAGGACGCGCAATCAGCGCTCAAGCAGGCGTTCAAGATTCTTTTCCGCGAGGGGCTCACGAATACCAACGCGCTGATCAAAATCGAAGCGGAGCTGCCGAAGTCGCCGGAACTGGATCATCTCCTGAACTTCGCGCGCACGAGCCAGCGAGGATTGAGCAAGTAGCTCGCGACTCAGAGGCGTCGGAGCACGAGCACCAGGTTGTCCGCGCGGTTCATTTTTCCGAGGAGCAGTTCCACACCAGAGCAGGCCCAGCGCACGGGAGCGAGGGCGGTGCTTTGCTTCCAGCGGGTGGTGCGGCGCAGCAGGGCCGCGCGGGCCGCATCGGGGACGCGTTCCTGTGGGGAGCGCCAGTCCTGCCAAATCACAACGGGGTTGAAGTGGGTCGAACGCAGGTCGACGAACTCCAGCTCAGGAACGTGGCGGGCGAGCTGAAGCAACGTTTGCCGCGAAAAATAATTCATATGTTCGGCCATGACGTAGCGATACCGGGAACCGAGAATGCGGATGGCAAGCGAATCGAGATTGGGGACGAGGACAAAACAGTGTCCGCCGGGCTTGAGCAACGAGGCGGCCCGGGCGAGGAAGGCGCGGGGTTCGTCGAGATGTTCGAGCACGGCCCAGAAGGTGATGGCATCGAACGATGACGGCGCCAATGACGTGTCGAGAAACGGTTGTCGAACGACGCTCAAGCCTTGTTGTTCCGCGTGGTCGAGAGCGGGGCCGGCCACGTCCATGCCGAGGACATTGTAGTTGCCCGGGAACAGCCGATTCAGCGAATGGAGGAAGCCGCCGGTCGAACAGCCGACGTCCAGCACGCGACCGTTGCGGCAATGCCGTCGAAAGATCCTCCGCTCGCGCGCGAAGCGAACTGGGGCGTAGTCGCCCGCGAGCTTGTCTGACGAGAGGTAAAATGGTTCCGCGAGGTGATGATAGAACTCGCCGTTCACGAGTTCCGCGCCGACGGGATTGGCGTAGCGCATGGTGCAACGGACGCATTGCACGACGCGAAGCCCGCCTTTGATCCAGACGGAGGCGCACTGTCCGGACTGGCAAACCGGACAGCGGCGCCAATGGACTGGCATGGAGTCCGTCGCGGATGTCATTTCAGCGATTGAATCGTGCCGCTCATCGCGGTGCGACATCGAAGTGAGAGGCCGCTCCGAGGTGTGCATCGGGAGAACTTGTTGCCCCACCTGTTCCGATCTGTGTGTCGCTTGGGCAACGTGCCTTTCAAGATGCGCGCGACTCCAAATGTCGAGGGCCAAGAAAAAGACGGGCTTCGGCAAATTCCGCTAAACGACGGCGTTCGTTATGCGGTCTGTTTCTATAGAAGGCTGGTCGCAAGTCAAAGTGGTGGCGGCTGGCGCGAATGAAACCATCAACCAACTCAGGCTTATGTTACCAAAATACACGGTCGAGTATGGGATTCAGTTCAAGCGAAGTTCTCCCACGTATCACTACTCCACGGATGATCCGGTGAGTTGTGAGGAGTTCCTGACGGAGCTGCTGGAGCGCCAGTTCCACATCATTGATGTGAAGCACGAGGGCGTGCCGATGAACCGGCCGGAGTTCGACAAGCTGGTGAGGAACGCGGCGGCAATGCTGGCCTCGCGGCATCTCTGCGCGTCGTTGCGGATCAAGCCGGAAGAGGAGCGGTTTCGTTTCGGGTTTGCCGCGTAACCGGTTTGAGGAAGCGGGCGCGGGGATCGCGCCCGCCGTGGTAAAAGCGTTTCACTGAAAGGCGCTGTCATGAAAACAAAATCCATTGCGGTGATGTTGACGGCTTTCCTGGCCGCCGGTCTGGCGCTGGGCCTGGCGCAGGGCAAAAAGTCGCGGGCGACGAAGGAGTTCATGCGGGACAAACTGGAGCTGGCGCAGGGAATTCTCGAGGGATTGTCGGTCGAGAATTATGACCTGATCATCAGCCGGTCCCAAAAGCTGGGCGCGATGAGCCAGGAAGCGGACTGGAAGGTGTTTGAGAATCCGGACTACGAGCAACAAAGCCTGGCGTTCCGGCGCAATGTCGACGCGTTGACAAAGGCCGCCAGGAACAAGAACCTCGACGGGGCGACGCTGGCCTATGTGCGCGTGACGATGAGCTGCGTGGAGTGTCACAAGTACGTGCGGGGCCGGCTTGTGGCGGGCCTCAATTGAGCCGTTAAGAACGTATGGACACATTGGAAGACAGCATTCGCCGGCATCCGTTCCTCAAGGGAATGAGCGCGGAGCATCTCAAGATTCTCACCGAGTCCGCGATGCGCGCCGAGTTCAAGGCGGAAGAGGTGGTTTTCCGCGAGGGCGATCCCGCGAATCGTTTCTACCTCATCGAATCGGGCGGAGTGCGCCTGGAGTCACGGAAGCAGGATCGTCCGCCCGTGCAGATTCAGACGATCGGTGCCGGCGATGTTCTCGGCTGGTCCTGGCTGTATCCACCGTACTATTGGAACTTCGAGGCGGAGGCCACGGAACCGACCAAGGCGATCTTCTTTTACGGAACGCGCCTGCGTGAGAAGTGCGAGGAGGATCCGCGCTTCGGCTTCGAGCTGATGAAGCGGATGTCCGCCGTGATGTTGCAGCGCCTCCAGGCCACCCGCAAACAGCTGCTCGACGTCACGACGCACGGTTGAAAGGCGGGCGCCCGCGGCGTCAATCCTCCGGCCAGAGCGCTTCGCGCAGGCCGGAGTTTCGAGCCACCTGCCGCCCGACGCTGGAGCGCAGGGTTTCCTTCTCGTACCAGATTTCGACCGAGCACCGGGCCCGGGTGATTCCGGTGTAGAGCAGTTCGCGGGTGAGCAAGGGGGTGTCGCGATCCGGGAGGACGATCAGAACATGGTCGAACTCGCTGCCCTGGCTCTTGTGGATGGTCATCGCGTAGGCGGTTTCATGTTCGGGCAGGCGGGCCGGGGGCACGCTCCGCACCGAGCCGTCTGCATCGGTGAACCACGCGCGCAGCGCCCCCGAGGAGGCATCGGGCAGGAGGATTCCCACGTCGCCGTTGAACAGTTTGATGCCCGGATCATTGCGGCAAACCAGGATTGGTCTTCCGGCGTAGTGGAGCCCGTGCGCGATGCCGGATTGTCTGCCGGCGAACAGTTGATCCAGGGACTGGTTGATGGACTCGACGCCGCAAGGCCCGCGGCGAATCGCGCAGAGAATTCGGAAAGCCGCCAGCTGCCGGAGGGCGCGTCCCGGATCCGGCTCGTAAGCCAGTCCCGAAAAGGCGGCGACGGCTCGGTCTACCAGCTCTTGCCTCCGTTCCGGCGGGGCG
>JBDHQG010000502.1:0-3844 GCA_039806925.1 Limisphaerales bacterium | reverse complement strand
CGGGCGATGACGGATGCGAGTCACCTGACCGGTGATGTCGCGGGACCAAGGGCGCTCAAGTCCTCGGGCTCCAAGATCGGCGCGGTCATCGGCATCGGTATTTTCGCGGCCATCTGGAACGGCGTGATCTTCTTCGGATTCATTTTGAACAGCGGATTCTTCCGCCGTGGTCGCACCGATTTCTTCGACTTGTTCGGCCTCCTGTTCATGATCCCGTTTGTCGCCATCGGCTTGTTCCTGATCGGGCTGCTGGTTTACCAAATCCTCGGGCTGTTCAATCCCAAGATCGAATTGACGCTCACGCCCGGCGCACCGCAACTCGGAGAGAAAATCTCCGTCGCGTGGCGTTTGACTGGCCGCACGCAGGTCTTGCGCGGGATGAAAATCTATGTCGAGGCGCGCGAGGAGGCGACGTACCGGCGCGGCACCAGCACCTACACGGATCGAAAGCCGTTCCTGAAGCTCGAACTCTATTCGTCCGCCAGCTCGATGGAGCCGGAGACCGGCCACGCCAGCGTCGCGCTGCCGCTGGAATCCATGCCGACCTGGAAGAGCGACAACAACAAGATCGTCTGGGTTGTCCACGTCGTCGGCGAGATTTCGCGCTGGCCGGACATGAAGGAGGAGTTTGTGATCGAAATTCATCCGCCCCGCGCAAAGGTGGCCGCATGAGCGAACTGAAAATTCTCCTGCGCGACGAGCGCCTGAACTATCAGCCCGGCGAAACGATTGAAGGCGTCGCGGGCTGGCGGCTCGACCAGCCGCCGCGAAGCGTGGAGCTGCGCCTGTTCTGGTTCACTCGCGGCAAGGGCACCGAGGACGTGGCCGTGGTGAATCAATTGAACTTCGCCAGCCCGCAATCCGAGGAGGGCCGCACGTTCAGCTTCACGCTGCCACCGGAGCCGTGGAGTTTCTCCGGCCAGCTCATCTCGCTGATCTGGGCCTTGGAACTGGTCGCCCAGCCGGGAAACCACAGCACGCGGATCGAGTTCGCGATGTCGCCGACGGGACGCGAGATTCAACTGCACGCTCATGCGAGCGCGTGACAATCCCTTCTCGACGGATCGCGTGCTGCGCGTCCGCCACCGCCTGCGCGGCGAAAGCTGGGACTCGCTGCTCTCGCGCCTCGCGGCGCTGAATCATCGCGCCGCCATCGTCGGTCCCGAGGGCGCGGGCAAGACCACGCTGCTGGAGGATATGGAGCCGCATCTGGCGAGGAAGGGATTTGAGATCGTGCCGCTGCGTTTGACCCGCGAGCAGCCGGCGTTTGCGCCTGATGCGATCCGCCGACTTCGACAGCAGCTTGGCCCGCGGCACCTCATTCTTTTCGACGGCGCAGAACAGCTCGGACGCTGGTCGTGGTGGCGCTTCCAGCGCGTCGCGCGAAGGGCGGGCGGCCTTGTCATCACGTCGCATCGAAGCGGCCTGCTGCCGACGCTGATCCACTGCCGCACTGACGCGGGCTTGCTGGCGGAGATTGTCGCGCACTTGCTCGACGAGCCCGTGGAGCGCCATCGGGATGCGGCCGGGCGTTTGTTCCAGAAGCATCGTGGCAACCTGCGCGACGCGTTGCGCGAGCTGTATGACGACTGGGCGGAGCAGCCTACAGATCGAGCGGAACGCCGGCTTCCGGCCGAAGGTCGCCACCACGATAGAACAGCGGCTTGCCGACGCGCGGGATGAGCACCATGCGAAGATCGTTCGGGTCGCTCGCGAAGCTGGCGAGGTAACGGGCGACGTTGCGGTAGTTGCGCGCTTCCGGCAGCGGCGGGGTGCGGAGGATTTTGTCAGCCCAGAGTTCGGTCAGCACGACGTACGGCCCCTGAAGCTGTTCGTTGAACGGCGCGGGCGTGGCGACGATGAACTCATGCAAAGCTGGCGGCAGCTTTTCGCGCAGGCTGGCGCTGATGAAGATGTCCGCCTTGGTGAGGCGACCGGTGTAGAGCGAGAAGGAAAGATACGAATCCCATTTGCCGAAGAAGCTGAGAACCGGCAGGAGGCAGAACAGGGCGACCACGCCGGAACTCCACGCCGAACCGCGGAGGCTGGACCAGGTGTGGCGCGTCGCATCGCGCGGGAACAGGACGAGGACGAGCACGGGCATCACGAGGTTCCACGGCCAGACGATCCAGTTGTGCCGGTGGCCGAGCGGCCCGAGGAAGAGAACGGCGATGACGTGAACGAGGATCGTCGCGATGATGGCGGGCATTCGCGCGCGGCGGAACCACAGTCCGATCCCGATGAACATTTCGACGAATGGCGCGGTGAAGACGCCCCATTTGAGCGCGGTGGCGAGACTTTCCGGAAACCACGCCGCCGCGGGTTTGACAAACCACGGCGCGACGAGGTTGAAGAACTCCGGCGTGAGCTTCTGCGCGCCGCCCCAGACGTAGACGGCGGAAAGGGCGATGCGGCAGGCGGTGAGCGCGGCCTCTCCCTTCGCCAGGGTGAGGAGCAGCATCACCCAGTACATGTAAAACCACGGCTGGAGACGGCATTGATCGGCGAGCGCGAGGAAAAGGGATGTGATGAGAAAAACTCCCGTTCCCGCGCGCGGCAGCCAAATGGAGGCGAGCAAGCTTCCGAGAACGATGGCGAAGGCGATGGCGTCCCACGGCGCCGCCAGGGCGGGAAACGAGGCGGAAACCGGCAGTTGCGGGAACAATCGCGAGCCCAGCCAGAGCGGCATTGACGCGAGCATGGTGAGCAGGCAGGTGACGGAGAGGGTTGCCTGGAGCAGCCGGTTGCGGGTCGCCTTCGACGGGCCGGATTCGGGTGGAGTCACGCCGCGAGAATAGGAGATTGCCCGGAGCGTCGGAAAGGTTTTACGAAAGGGTGAGTTGACGCCGCGCCGCGCTTGCTGCAACTAGACGGAGCTCAACCATACGAATGACATGAGACGTTTTCTGAAAACCCTTCCACACGCGGTCCTGGCCGCGTTCTGCCTGGTGACGTTGCATCGCCCCGCGCGCGCCGCGGAGCCGTTTTTCTTCATCCAGCTGAGCGATCCGCAGTTCGGCATGTTCACCGACAACACCAACTTCACGCAGGAGACCGCGAACTTTGAGTTCGCGGCCGCCACGGTGAACCGCCTGAAGCCGGCGTTCGTCATCGTGACGGGCGATCTGGTGAACAAGGCCGGCGACCGCGATCAAATCACCGAGTACCGGCGCATCCTGAAAAGGATCGATCCGGCGATTCCTGTTTACGATGTCGCGGGAAATCACGACGTCGAAAATGTGCCCACGCCGGAAAGCATCGCGGCCTACACGAACCGTTTCGGGCCGGACTTCTATTCCTTCCGCCACGGCGATTTCGTGGGTGTGGTGCTGAACTCCAGCGTCATCCATTCCCCCCAGAAGGCGACGGCCCATCTGGAGGCGCAGGAGCGCTGGCTGGTGGCGGAGCTGGAGAAGGCGCGCGCGGAGAAGGCGAAGCACATCGTCGTCTTCCAGCATCACCCGTGGTGCCTCTCCGCGGCGAACGAGACGAACCAGTATTTCAACATCCCGATCGAGCGCCGGGCGCGTTACTTCGCGTTGTTCCACAAATATGGGGTGAGCTACGCTTTCTGCGGGCATTACCATCGCAACGCCCTCGCCCGCGACGGCGGGCTGGAAATCGTGACGACGGGTCCGGTGGGCAAGCCGCTTGGGAAGGATGAATCCGGCATCCGCGTGGCCATTGTGCGCGCGGATCGCATCGAGCATCGCTACTACGAGTTCGGGCAGATCCCGAACCAGATCGATCTGGCTCCGCCCGCCCGCAGGTAATCGCAGGCTCGCGCGCCGGGCGCGGCGCGGGCACAGTGCCGGCATGGAATTGCGGGAGTTTGCGGAGCGGG